>CAZXHW010000188.1:0-11118 GCA_964639915.1 uncultured Heliomicrobium sp. | reverse complement strand
TGAACTCCGATTCCGTTGCCGGTTCCTGGCCATACCAGACGTGTTCAAACGCGCTGGTCATTACTGAAAATGTCGGATAAAGCGATTGCTGTGGCCGGACTTCGTCCAGGTAATCGCGGTTGGTTTTTGAACGATGCAGACGGACAGTGCCTCGTTGTTCCAGTTCGCACAACAGAGCGATATAGGCTCGGCGAATAGCGCTGCGAAAATCTCCTGAGCGCGCAAGCTGGTTGGCGTTGTTCAGCAAATCAGCGGCTGTCGCGTCATCAGGCAGCTCTTCGCCCAGCACTTCCCGCGTGTCGCCGTCTTTCTTTTTACGGCGCTGAAAACGTCGCATCAGCTTCACCAAACCAATGGAAGCCGCTGCCAGCAAAACCAGAATCACGGCCAGCCGAACAAAGTTGGACGTGCTGGTGCCTGTGCTTCCCACCTGACCGCTTCGACCGGAAAGCAGTTTGAGCAAGAGGTCTTCAATTTTTTTCCAAACCCGCTTCGCCCATTTTTTGAGCGCAGTTTCTTTCTGCTCTTCGGGCAGGTATTCGTGCCGGGATAGGATTTTGGCAAGCAGTGCTTGTTGATCCTGGGCTGTGTTGGCGGCCGAAGTCAGCGAAGTGCTGACGCTTTCCTGCAAAATAAAAAGGCGGTCGGCGATTTCAATCAGCATGGAGCGGATTTGCTCTTCGTCGCCGTTGGCATTTTTGATGACCAATCCAACTGCATCGTGCAGCCATGTGTTATTCGTTTTAATGACTTGTTCATCAAGCTGTATGTCTTCCTGGGCAGGAACAAGCTGCTTAACTGAATTCATGGCGGCGATGATTTCCGCAGCCGCTGGCTCGCTATCAATCAATTGGTCGGTCAACTGTTCAGCTTGGTTTAATCGCTCGACGTATTCTTTAACCGACGATGCGGCGAAGACAGAAATGCTGCCGCTCGTCAGCCAAATCAAAAGCATGACAGCCGTCAAAAATCGAAACCGATTTTGAATCAGGGTAAGTTTCATCTTCAATCGTAACTGCTCAACCCCAATGGGGTGGAATGGAGTAGCCCGGTGCAGCGCACCGGGAAAGCGGCCCAATGAGCTTGAAGCCCTGAAAGGGCGAAATATGCAGCCGCGTTATTTCGCCCCGTTGGGGCTTGATGGGTCATTTGACTCGCTATCCAGTGCTTTGCACTGGCCTGTTACATCTCGCCCCCTTGGGGCTGAGCAGTTACCTTCAATCAAAACACAGAACCACAAACGCGACAGAAACGATCTTCATCGCCAGACTCAGTACCGCACCAACGACAAGTCCTTTGCTCACTGATAACTGGTGTTTCTTTCGTCGGCTGTTCAATCATAGGTTCAATAGGGTCAGCCACCAAAGTCTCAGTTGTTTCCGCCACACTTTCTTCGGCAACAAGTTCCGGTAGGGCGTCAGAAATTGGTTCGTCTTCAGGAACTTCAAGCGGTGCAGGGGGCTCAACTGGCAACTGCTGAATCTGCGTGTAATCGTTCAATCCTAAAATTGAAGGCACTGAAGACTTTGATGGCACGTTGACCGGCGAACTGACAAATACAGTCTGTGCTTGCCAGGTCTGGCGAACCATTTCAGCCGTTGGCGGCAACAGGCGATTTGCCATCAGCTCAACGTCAAAACCTTCTTTGCGAACACGACTATCCAGATAAAGCAGCGTGAATCCCAGCATGGCGATCGGCGCGATGACGATTTCGCTGACTTGTGCCAATGTTTGGTAAGTGATGTTGAACCAGAATGGGGTGTCTTGCCTAAAGGGATTCCATTCAAAGCCAAACCACTCAGCGACGGAAAGCAGCGGCACGAATAACAGCACCCACACTGACCAGGCAACGTAAAACCAGAACAGCAACAGCGCGGCAATTCTCCATAACTCACCGCCAGCCAGCGAAAAACTTCGGCTGATGGAGTTGGAGACGCCTTTTCCTTCAACCATCATTACCTGCGGAACGTAAACCACGCGGCTGTAAATCAACAAAAACACCATGAAAACTGATGCCGCGATAACGACCGCAAACCCAATTGATAGAATAGTTTTTAGCCAGACCGGCGCATCCACAAGCACTGCCGCGCCTGCAATCCCAATCATTACTGAAACAACTGCCAGGAAATAAACAATCGCTGTTGCGCCCATCAACAGCAATCCAACCACGAACAAAGCGCCGACCAACGACCAGAACCGCTCCCGAACAGCACGATAAACATCGCGCGCCTGAATCGCTTTGCCCTCGAAGAAATGATCTACCAACGAGCGTGACGCTCCGCCCAGAACAGCATAAAACGCCGCTTTCCCGACCGCCCAGATGACAAGCCCGCCGACAATCAATGCCAGGGAAATCACCACCCGCCCTTCGCCACGATCCCCTGAAAAGTTGCGAATGCCCAGGTAATACATCACCGTCCCCAGGTAAGCGATCAGGCTGGGTCCAAAAACAATTCTCAGCAACGCAAGAAAGTTGCGCCGATAGATCCGCACGGCGCGGTCTATGACATCACCGGCTGACATTGGCGTGAGTGTGAACGAGTCAAAGGAATTCATAAACTTGCAGGATGAAAATCGTGCTACGGCTGAGACAGCTTCTTGCGTTCGGTTCCCTGGTTCAGCCGCGCGCATCTTACGCGATAGCCGCCAGCTTGAAAAACGGGAATTGGCGGGTTAGAAATGATGTGCGCCTTCCACTGCAAAACGTATTTCAATGGAGAATTTATGACTCGAATTGCTCGCCTGGCTGTTGCTGCTATAGCTTTGTCCGCCCTGATCTTTCCCTGCCGAATGGCGACCGCCGCCGGTTCCAAAGCCGAAGAAAAAGAGCGCGCGCGGAAAGCGTCCGTCGCTTTTCGCGAAATTATGGGTGCGCCGGATCAGGCCGTGCCGTTGGAACTGCTGGATCGTTCTTACTGTGTTGCCGTTTTTCCGGCGGTGAAAAAGGGAGGTTTCATTGTGGGCGGTCAATATGGCAAAGGCCTTGTAAGTTGCCGTCGCTCGGGAGGTTCGTGGGGAGCGCCTGCGTTTTTCACCATTGGCGGAGGCAGCTTCGGATTGCAAATTGGCGGCCAGGAAGTTGATCTGGTGCTGTTGATTATGAACAAAGCCGGCGTGGAAGGGTTGCTGCAAGACAAATTTGAAGTCGGCGCCGGAGCCGGAGCTTCAGCCGGACCGGTCGGACGCAATACCCATGTTTCGACGGACATTCTGCTGAAATCTTCGATTGTCTCTTATTCGCGCAGCAGGGGTTTGTTTGCCGGGTTGGAACTGAAAGGTGCCGTCATCACGCAAGACAACACGGCCAACCGGGACATTTACGACCAGGAAATTTCCGCGCGTGAAATCATTGTGGATGGCAAAGCGCGCACACCAGCCGAGCTTGAAGTCTTCACGAAAGTTCTGCGCACGTTTTCGCCAAAAGGAATTCAGAAATAAAACACCGAGAGTCAGCGCCGTTCGGCGGTGCTGGCTCGTTCATTCAGAGAGGATCCATGAAATCTAAATTGATGATTGCGCTGATGCTTGTTGCCGCTTGTGCTGTCGCTGCGATGGCTCAGGACAAGAACAACCAACTGTCCAAAGCTGAGCAAAAAGAAGGGTGGAAGCTGTTGTTTGACGGCAAAACGCTGACTGGTTGGCGCGGCTTTCACAATCAGACTGCGCCCGCTGGTTGGAACGTTGCCGACGGTTGCATTACCAAACCCAAAACAACGAGTGAAAACAGACAAGTCGGCGGTGATTTGATCACCGTAGATCAGTTTGAAAATTTCGAGCTTTCCATTGAATGGAAACTGGAAAAAGGCGGCAACAGCGGCATCAAATACCTGGTGTCGGAAAATCTGCCGCCAACCGGTAGATCAGGAGTCAGTTTTGAATATCAGGTGCTGGATGACGACAATCACCCTGATGCCAAAATGGGAATCGCAGGCAATCGCACTTCCGGATCGCTGTACGATTTGATTCCTGCCAGCAAAAACAAAAAGCTGAAACCCATCGGCGAGTTCAATCAAACGCGGATTATTGTCAAAGGCAATCACATTGAACACTGGCTGAATGGCGTTAAAACTGTTGAATTCGACCGTACCAGCGAAGATTACAAAAAGCATTTGGCTGAAAGCAAATTCAAAGACACCAAAGGCTTCGGCGAAGCCAAACAAGGCCATATTCTGTTGCAGGATCACAGCGACCAGATTTGGTTTCGTAACATCAAGATTCGCGCTTTGAAATAACCTTGCTGGGATAGAGGGATTGAGAGATGGAGGGACAGAGAGAAGCTTAGAGTCAGACTCTTATTCCAAAAAAAAGAAGCGGAGTTCCTTCAATCGCTCTGTCCCTCTATCACTCAATTGCAGCCGTGATCCTGAAGTTGCTGAGCTTGAAAACCAGATACCGGAAATCGCCAGGAGCTAGCACGCGCCGAGCGTCACTGCGAAAACTGATTCGATGTTTACCAGGCGGGATCGTAAAGGTTCTTAAAAACGCCAGCGGGTTTTTACCGGTTTTTACCTGCTCGTTCAACAAACCGCTCATCGAAAGCGTGGCGTCGTTTTCGGTGGAAATGTCGGTTTCCAGCTTTACCTGTCGCGATTGAGCCGAGCCATTGGTGATTTCCAGTTCGCCGATGGAGGAACACCAGCGATAAAGATTTTCCGGTGGCCCTTCCAGTTCCGCGCACCCTTCCACCCAAACCAGCAGCAACGGATGTAGCGCCTCTTCGCGCTTGGCTGCGAGTTGATCGGCGTATTTCGTTCGTAACTGACTGTCCAAACTTCGCAGATCGAAAAAGACAAGTCTGCCGTTTTCACTAGTGAATTGTGGCTTGCCAAGCACAGCTTCGATTTCCGTTTCGACTTTTGAATCGTTGTAGCCTTCGCGGTTTAAGTACAAGCCTTGAAACCCGCTTAGCGCCACAGCTTCCACCATTTCCGGCACGGGGTTGGAAGTCAGCAGTTTTTGCCAGGCTTCGTCGTCGCGCCCCCTCATTGCGCCGTAACTCCACCGCAAGCCTTCCGTTTGCAAATACCCGCGCGCATGGTCGTAATCAAACATCCTGCCGATTTTCGGCGATTCGGGAAACGACACAAACGGCAATTGAAAGATCATCGCGCCAGCAGGCAATGCGGCTTGAAGCTGATGCATGAATTTCTGATCGGAAGCATATTCGGCTTTATTCTTTGGGTAATCAGGGACAAACCGCGCAGAGGTTTGGTCGAAAACTCCCAGTGCCAGCAAAACCATCAAACAACCCGCGAACGTAATTTGCCGCAAACCCGCCTTAACAAATCGTTGGGCAAATTTGTCTAACAGCCACGCAATCGTCATCAGCGAAAAGAACGCAATGAAGATGCTGATGCGGTTGTAAGCGCGAATCTTTGGCGTCAGTACCAACGCAACCAGCGCTCCGATGCTGCCAAACGTGGCGAGCAGGATTGCCGTTAGATTCAGAATGCTCAAGTGGCTGAGCAAGCTGCCTGAACCATCGGTTTCCAAACGCCCAAGTTCCGGTTTGCGAATCAGCAGCCAGCCAAACAAAAACACAAAGCCAAGAATGCCGATCATTCCCAGCGTAGCGTCATCGTTTTCATTGATGAATTGCCGCTGGTTGAAGGCGGCTTTCAGCTTTGCCAGCAAAGCCACTCGATGGCCGCTGACCGGCAATAGAAGTTGCGACAATCGAAAAGAATATAGCTCAGCATCAATTGAGGCTCGGCGAACGATGGGCGTGTCGCCGTGTTGCCGCAAATACAAAACGCTCGGCAACAGATTGGCCATCAGTCCGCCAAAAATGACGGCAATCATTGCCGCGGGCAAAACCAGGCATCGCCAATTGCGGCGGCTGACTGCCGCAACAAACCCAGCTACCAACAGAAAGAAACAGGTAAAGAATGCGTAGTACGTTCCGCCAGCCGAAATCAGCAGACAAATGATGATTGAAGTGATCAGCTTTGGTTCGCGCCAGTTCAAACGAAGCTTGCCCGTTACTGCATCTGTCAGCGACAACTTTCCGGTTGCCATCCATAAGGTAATCAGCACCGCCAACGGGACCAGAAAATAAGCGGCTAAAAATAAATGATGCTGCCCCCGCACAAAGTGGTAAGGCATCAGGGAATAAAGCACGCTGGCAAAAATCGCCGAAAGCCGTGAAACGCCGAATTGCCGCAGCGCAAACATTGCTGACAGCGTCACCAACGGAAATGTCAGCAGATAAAACAAGTTCAGAACCAGGCCATAATCTTTGGTGAACAACCCAATCAATTTGATCATCGCAAAGATCAGGTTGTTATCCATCATTGGCACGTCGCGCAGATTCAATTCTCCAGGCGCGGCCATCGCAGGGTTATCCACGTGCCAGCCAAAATCCAAAATTCCTTTGACCAGTAAGGCGTTGTATTGTGCTTCGCCGTAGTAAGTTAGCGGAATATGTAAGTCAGCCTGCCACAGCTTTAACGTGAAGGCCGTAAACAGCAGAGTGAGAAGAATCGCGACGGCATACGCTGCAACGGTTTTTCTTTCTGGAAGGAAAAGGGATGGGGTCATAGTGGGGTGAGTTTTGATGGAATGCGACGGTTGATGACGTTTCAGCAGTTTCTCAAACCGTCGCATTCCTGATCGTGGCGAGTAGTTCGATTACTTCGAATACCGCTTGAGCGTATTTGGGTAAGCTGCCACATCGGTTGAAGATTTGCCGCCTTTGAGTATCCCTTCTGCCGCGACACCTTTTCCGTAGACTGCTTCCATGTCGCTTTCATCAAGCGTAATGACCGCGCCTTTTAATTCCAGTCCGGCGAACAGCCCTTTGCTGCGCGAGTAGGAAAGGATTTCCGCATTGAGCTTTAGATCGGTTGAAGCTCCCGCCTGACGACCAACCGGGCCAGCGGCCACGGAAGCGTCACCGCCTAGTTCAAACTTGCTCTTGAGCAAACTGCTCAACCCTTTTTCATTCATAAACAAAAAGACAAAGTCTGTGGATTGAACGCCGATTTGCGGCCCCAGGCTGCCACCTTTCAGGTCGAAGAAGGCCGGGCTGCTCCAGCCGCCTTTGGTGCGGCAACTGGCCACGCCGCGTCCGCCGCGTCCGCCAAGCCCTAAAAGGCCGGCTTTGATCACGCCGGGAAAAACGGCGATGCAATTGGCTTTGTCCAGCACGTTTTGCGGCACGGCTTTGTCCGGCGCGTCCATGATTTCCTTGAACACTGTTGAGGCTTTGCCTGCCTGTTTGACAGCATCTGCTTTGTCAAAGGCAACGACGTTTGCGACTAGCGCCAGGCACAATGCGCAGGCGAGATGGAACGTAAATCTGAGTTTCATAAACTCCTCCCGAGAAATTGGTTGATTGAATTTTACGACTGATGTGATTCGTAATGTTTGTTTTGTGGGAATTCCAACGAAGCCGATTTTCTCAGAAGCAGTTGGCCAAGTAAAATGCGTTTATGGCTACAAACGACGAACCAACTACACCGCTTTTAGTAACAAAGTTTCCAACCGACCGTGATTCGCTGGAGCGCGATTGCGATGTGGAGTTTTTCGTCGCCGGTGGTCCAGGTGGACAGCATCGCAATAAAGTAGAAACCGGCGTGCGGCTGACGCATCGCCCCAGCGGGTTGGTCGTTACGGCCACAGAACGACGGTCTCAATCCGCCAATCGCGAAGCCGCGTTTGAGCGAATGGCAGAAAAGCTGGAGGCGCGGCAGAAAGTTCAAAAGCCCCGGCGCGCGACAAAGCCTTCCGGCGCGGCGAAACAAAAACGCATTGAAGAGAAGAAAAAGACCGGCGAGCGGAAAAAAACTCGCGGCAAACTGAAAGGTTACGAGGATTGAAAACTATGAATCGAATGAAAAACAAAGTAGCAGTTATTACAGGCTCGGGTTCCGGAATGGGAGAAGGAATTGCCCGGTTGTTTGCCGAACAAGGCGCCAGCGTGGTTATTTCGGGCCGTGACACAGAAAAAGGCGAAGAAGTTGCCGCTGATCTGGCCAGGCAAAACCACCCTGCGATCTTTCACCGCGCCGACGTTTCCATTGAAGCTGAATGCCGCGCATTGATTGACAGAACCGTTGAGCACTTCGGCCAGATTGATGTGCTGGTCAACAACGTTGGGTTGAGCACGCGCGGGACGATTGAAGATACAACCGTTGAGCTATGGGATCAGCTTTTTACCACCAACGTCCGCAGCGCCTTCATTTGCGCTCAACAAGCCGTGAAGTACATGAAACAGCGGCGCTCCGGTTCAATCATCAACATCGGCTCCGTCAATGCATACATTGGTGAACCGAAGTTGATGGCTTACTCCGCGACCAAAGGCGCAATGATGGTTTTCACCAAAAATACCGCCAGCTACTTGAATCAGTATCAAATCCGCGTCAACCAGCTAAATGTTGGCTGGACGATGACGCCCAATGAACATCGCGTCAAAGTGGAAGAAGAAGGCAAAGGCGAAAACTGGTTGACGGAAGCTGTCAAAACGCGCCCCTGGGGGCGGTTGCTTGCGCCGCAAGACATCGCGCTGGCTGCGTTGTATTTCGCCAGCGACGAAAGCGAACTCATCACAGGCTCCATTTTGGACATGGAGCAATATCCCGTTGGTGCGCCGCCGAATTGGTAATAGCTGACGTCCTGATCATATGGCGGTTGGGATTGACCAAGCGGGACTGGATAAATTGTCGTTTATTGGTTTGACGCGAATCCAGAAGCGAAAAGAGGAACGCCTCCAAGTGAAAACAGCTTGGAGGCGTTTTGGCTGGTGTTGCAGCGGTTTATACCCTGATGGCTTGGGACGACTTACCGAATCTACCTTCTGCTCCTAGGCAGTGACCAAGGATAAGGCTGGGGACGCTTGTCACTGAATCGGACACTTCCCTCATAGCAATTCGCTGACCAAAGCCCACAATTTGTTGTCATTCAATTGTCCTGGCTTCAAGATGCTCAAAATCAATGGCAATTTTGCCAAACTTGACGAAAATTGCTTGCCCATTGGTGAAAGTGGCGGTAAATGTGGGCTGTCTTTAGGTGCATTAAAGAGGAAAGAAGCAATCAGAATTGATAGCCCACAATCAATTTCGATTGCTGCCCACAATCCGGTTTGATTGTTGATTGTGACAGGCAACATTTCCCCCTACCCAAAACTAAACTCATGATTCCCAAACTGATCGTTCGGGCCGGCCCGGCAAAAGGTCTGGTCTACGAAATCGTAGAGCCGGAAATTGCCATCGGTCGGCATGAATTCAATTCTCCAGAAGTGTTGGCCGTCAAGGATAAGATGGTTTCGCGGAAGCATTGCCAAATCACCCGCGATGGCGAAACGTATTGGCTGCACGATTCTGGCAGCCGTAATGGCACATTTATCAATGGATCGCCGGTCAAAGAGGCCGAGCTTCGACACAAGGACGAGATCAGGATTGGGGAAACCTGGCTACTGTTTTTACTGCACGACGATGACGACGTGGTTTTAGATTCGGCTCGAGTGCGGATTCTGGACAATGATCTTCTTACCCAATCAACAGTATTGCTTCGGTCAGAAGATTCGTTTTATCTCAACAATCCCAAAGCAGTTGGTCGCCCGGAGTTGGTGACGCGTGTCGAGCAAAATTATCAGATGCTTTTGCAGCTTGGCCGCGAGATCAACACGATTCGTAGCTCAGTCGAATTGCAACAACGGTTGCTGGAACTGATCTTTACCGTTATTCCTGCCGAACGTGGGGCCATCATGATGACCACCCCCGGCGAGGGAGAATTCGCATCGCGTGTCGTCAGGTATAGGCATGAGCAAATGCAAGGCCAGGAACTGGTCATTAGCCGTACAATTTTGCGCCAAGCAAAGGAAGAAGACGGCGGAATTTTAACTGTCTGCGTTAGCCAGGAGGCTTCATCGGATACTCAAAAAAGCTTGGTGACTTCAGGGGCGAAGTCAGTTTTAGCCGCGCGCCTGGCAATTGCTTCGGAAATCTTCGGCATTATTTACCTGGACACAACAAATCCGGGAATACAGTTCGATAAAGAACACCTGCAACTGCTGACGGCAATTGCCAATCTGGCTGCGGGAGCGCTGGAAACGGCGCGTTACGTCGAGCGGTTGAACAGTGATAAGAAGCGATTACAGGATGAACTGGATGCTGATCACAGGATGATTGGTAGCAGCCCGCCGCTCAAAGCTGTGCGTGAGTTGATCGCCAAAGTCGCTCCAACCGATGCTTCTGTGCTGATTCGCGGCGAAAGCGGAACCGGCAAGGAACTGGTTGCGCGTGCGATTCACCAAAACAGCGAGCGAAAAGAGAAACCCTTCATTGCGATCAATTGCGCTACATTGCCTGACCACTTGGTGGAAAGCGAGTTGTTTGGCTACGAAAGAGGAGCCTTTACAGGAGCCACTTCACGAAAGCTTGGCAAGTTTGAACTGGCTGACGGAGGCACGATTTTCTTAGACGAAATCGGTGAGCTAAAGCCGGAGCTTCAGGCCAAGCTGCTGAGAGTTTTGCAAGAGTCGGAAATCGAACGTTTGGGTGGAACGCAGCCAATTAACGTCAATGTGCGGCTGGTTGCGGCGACAAACAAAGACCTGGAAGTCGCCATGCAATCAGGCAGCTTTCGCGAGGACCTTTTCTTCAGGCTGAATGTTCTGACGATCAAAATTCCGTCTTTGCGAGAGCGCGCGGATGACATTCAACAACTTGCCAATTACTTTGCTTCCAAGTACGCCGCTAAGTGTAAGCGCCGGGTCAAAGGAATTTCCCAGCCAGCGCGCGAATGTCTGCAACGATATGGCTGGCAAGGCAATGTACGAGAATTGGAAAACGCCATTGAACATGCCGTTGTACTGGCCGCAACGGATCTGATTTTGCCGGAAGATTTGCCGGAAAAAGTGCTCGCATGTGAACCGGAAATAGATGTGGTGGAGCCGCCGCCAAATCCGGATCCAAACGTCATTACGCTCCCGGATGTCCCTGTGTCTGTGACGAATTTTCATAAGGCTGTCAACGCAGCAAAAAGACGAATAATCCTGACGGCTTTAGAACAGGCCAATGGCAATCGAACTGAAGCCGCAAGGTTACTGGAGATTCATCCGAACAACCTGGACCGTTTGATCCGCCAGCACAATTTGCGCTCGACGCAGAAAAAAAC
>CAZXHW010000187.1:0-11138 GCA_964639915.1 uncultured Heliomicrobium sp. | reverse complement strand
TTTCTTTTAGTTGGACAAAAGGGAAAGATCTATCTCTATCAAATCCTTCCATAATGGAGAGCAAGCTGCCTGCTCTCCTTCCATAATTGCGCAGGTGCCTCTTCAATATTGGGAACGAGAAGTCCCAACATCGGACAACACAGCCATCGCCGCTATACTTTCACTACTTGTCCAAAGCAAAGCCATTCAAGGGTTTAAGCCATGCGCTTGGCTGGCACGCAGCTTGGATAGTGACACGAATAAATGCGGTGAATTTTGTCTGTTTCAGTTGCAATGATTGGGGCAAAATTTCTCGCCTGTGGTGTAGACGTCAATGACTGAAAAAACGGGAGAGTAAGAAATGAATATTTTATGGCAGGATTTGCGCTATAGCGCGCGGCTGTTGTTGAAAAATCCTGGCTTTACGCTGATTGCCATCATGACGTTGGCGCTGGGCATTGGCGCGAACACGGCGATTTTCAGCGTCGTCAATGGCGTTTTGTTGCGTCCGCTGGCGTATAACGAACCGGAAAACATCGTGACGTTGTTGAATAACGGGCGCGGGCCAGTTTCGCCGGCAAACTATCTGGACTTTCGCGCCAACAGCCAAAGCTTCGAGCAGATGTCTGTGGCGGAAGCCTGGCGCGGAACGCTAACAAATAATGACCGACCGGAAATTGTCGCCGGATTGCGCATGGGCGATGGAATGTTTGATTTGCTCGGCATCCCGCCGTTGATGGGCCGCACCTTTCAGCCTGATGATTTTCAGCCGGGCAAAGATCACGTGTTGGTGCTCAGTCACAAGCTTTGGCAGCGGGCCTTTGGCGGTGACGCAAAAGTTGTCGGACGGCAAATTACCTTGAATAACGAAAGTTATTCGGTGGTTGGCGTGATGCCGCCAGAGTTTCAATTCCCGCCTTTCTGGTCAACGCGCGCTGAGATGTGGGCGCCGCTGGATTTGCGCGCCCGCGCCACCAGCCGTGGCGGAAGTTCCTTGCGTGTTTTTGCGCGGCTGAAACCCGGCGTCAGCCAGCAGCAGGCGAATGCTGAAGTTGAAACCATCAGCAAGCAACTGGAAACGGCGTATCCGGGCGAAAACACAGGTATGAAAGTTCGCGTAGATGCGCTAAGCGAAAAAGTTGTCGGCAATGTGCGCCCGGCTTTGTTGGCGTTGACGGTGACGGTTTGTTTCGTGTTGCTGATTGCCTGTGCGAACGTGGCAGGCTTGTTGTTGGCGCGTTCAGCGGCGCGGCAGAAAGAAGCTGCTCTGCGTGTGGCCTTGGGGGCCGGCCGCTGGCGAATCGTGAGGCAATTACTGACCGAAAGTTTGATGCTTTCGTTGCTGGGAGCCGCAGTCGGCATCTTGCTGGCTGTTTGGGGCGTAGACTGGGTAACGACGTTGCTGTCGGGTGACAGCACCAGTTTCAGCGTCAAATTGCCTCGCTTGAATGAAATCAAGCTGGATGCGACGGCGCTGGGCTTTACGTTTGCCGTGTCGCTCGTGACCAGCGTGTTGTTTGGGTTGGCTCCGGCGCTGGCTGCGTCAAAGCCGGATTTGAATCAGGTGATGAAAGAAGGCAGCCGCAGCCTGACCGGCGGACGCCACCGATTGCGCGAAAGTCTGGTTGTCGCGGAAATCGCATTGGCCTTGGTGTTGCTGATTGGCGCAGGTTTGCTGGTCAACAGCTTCGCAAAGCTGCAAGCCGTTGATCCCGGTTTCAATCCGGAGAACTTGTTGACGCTGACAGTTTCAGTAAATGGCATGCCGCAGTACGTTGGGCCTGCGCGCGAAGCGTTTTACCGGCAATTGACGGATCGGCTGTCTGCTTTGCCGGGCGTGGAATCAGCCAGCGCGATCAACCATTTGCCGCTGGCGGGCGATTTGTGGGGAAGAGCGGTGGTCATTGAAGGCCGTCCGCTGCCTCCGCCCGGACAGGAAATTCCTGTTGCCTATCGCATCAGCCGTCCAGGCTACCTGCACACCATGGGCATTTCGTTGCGGGCAGGACGAGACTTCACCGAACGCGACATTGCCGATGCGCCCGACGTTGTCATTATCAACGAAACGCTTGCCAAGCATCAGTGGCCATCCGAAGATCCGATTGGCAAGCGCTTCACATTGGATGATCCGCGCAGCAGCTCACCGGCTCCAAGATGGAGGATGGTTGTGGGTGTGATCAAGGACGTCAAACAAGACAGTTGGGTGGAAACGCCAGACAACGAAATCTATCTGCCGTTTGCGCAAAGCGAAGACTTTTACGCGGGAACCGCTGGGCATCTCACCGGCATGACGATGGTCGTTCGAACCACTGTTGCGCCGCTGAATCTGGTGGCTGGCGTGAAAGACACCATCAGCTCGCTGGATCGTAATGTGCCGGTTTCAAGCGTTGTAAGCATGGAGCAAGTCGTCACAGACACCCTGTGGCAACAACGATTCAATTTGCAGTTGATCGGTTTGTTTGCCGCGCTGGCGATGGTTTTGGCGGCGATTGGGCTTTATGGCGTTATGTCGTATTCCGTCACCCAGCGCACGCACGAAGTCGGGTTGCGCATGGCTTTAGGAGCCGAAGGTCGTGACGTGATCAAACTGATGGTCGGCCAAGGCATGAAGCTGGCGCTGGCAGGCGTTGGCATTGGCTTGCTGGCGGCGTTCGGGTTGACTCGGCTGATGGAGAACTTGTTGTTTGACGTCAGCACCAACGATCCGCTGACGTTCGCCGGAATCGCACTGCTGTTGACGCTGATCGCGCTGCTGGCTTGCTGGATTCCGGCCCGCCGAGCGGCGAAGGTTGATCCGATGATTGCGCTTCGGTGTGAATAGATTCCAGATGTTGGGTGCTAGATGCTTGATTCGTTTGATGATGCTGCGCGGAAGAAATGCTGATTACACCGCGCAACATCTAACACCCAGCATCCAGAATCTATGTGGCTACTTCTTCGGGAAGTTCGGATCGGCTTTGACTTCTTTGATTTGGTCGGTGTGCCGAGCGCTGTGGGCGGAAATCAGAATGATCCATTGGTAAGCATCCAGGTCTTTCAACAGCGGATGCGGCCCAAAATGGCTTCGCAAATCTTCCTGTGACGTTTGGACGTAGTTGATGTTTTTGTCCCGGCTGGCGTTGAAAGCTTTGGCCAGATCAGATACCGTCGCCCAGCGATTGGTCGGTTTCAGCATTTCAGGCGCCTGAACTTTGGTGGAACGATCTGTGACCTGTTTTCGGAGCAGGTCATCCTTGCCCATGGCCGCTTCTTTCTTTTCCGGCGTAGCGGGCGATTTCATAATTCGCTCAGTGACCATCCCCATCAAAGTTTCTTCACTGACAGCGATGTGTTCAGCGACTTCCGCCACCGACCAGCGATCCGGGGCAGATTTGAATTTCCACTGCGCTTCGCTCAAGCCTTTGATTTCAGCCAGGAAATTTTTGCGCGTTTCATTCAGATACTTGATGGCCTCTTTACGCTCAGCATCCGTCAGCGTAGCAGTTTTCGGTGCAGTCGTTTGCGCCAGCGCCAGGCTGGTAAACAGTGCCAGAACCGCACAGGCAACGAGTGTGAGCAACGGGATACGTTTCATAGGTCTCCTTGAAAAATGGTTGTTGAAGGGAATGGCCGCATACGTTACGCGTCCATTGATGAGTACGGTAAAGCTTTACCAGCAGTTTTCCAACAGGCAATTTTTCAACTCGTTGACGGTTGTAAATTCTGTAAAAAGTCTCTTCCCTGCGGTTTCGCTCTAGCCTCATACGTCAGCGGAACATAAACTTCTGATTCGCATTCGCGGGAAACCAAACCTGAAATAGAAGGAAACCTGATGAAAACCTTGTGGCAGGACTTGAGTTATGGACTGCGCGCTTTACGCACCCATCCTGGCTTTGCGCTGGTGGCGATTGGATCGCTGGCGTTAGGGATTGCGGCGAATAGCGCCGTGTTCAGTGTGATGAACGCATTGTTGTTGCGTCCGCTGTCGTATCCGGATGCGGATCGGATTGTGATTCTGTGGAGCCGTTCGCCGGGGCTGAACGTGGCGCAGGATTGGTTTTCGCCTGGACAATATCTGGACGTGAAAACGCAGAATCAGGTGTTTGAGCAAACTGCCATCACCATCGGCGCAAGCTTCAACATGACAGGGCAAGGCGTGCCCGAACATATTGACGGAGCGCGTCTGTCGTCTTCGTTTTTTTCGTTGTTTGGCGCGAATGCCGTGTTGGGGCGGGTGTTTTCTGCTGAAGAAGACAATCCGGGCAAAGCTCCTTCTGTAATCCTAAGCCACAGTTTTTGGCAGCGGCGGTATGGAGCCGACAACGCTGTGATTGGCCAATCCCTGATTTTGAACGGCAATACGTTTTCCATTATTGGCGTGATGGCACCGGAATTTTCGCTGACCAACGAAGTGATGCCCGCCGTCAACGCCATCGGTCGCGCGGATGTGTTGTTGCCGTTGCCGATGAATGAAACCGCGCGCGCTAATCGCGGCAACGAAGACTTCAATATTTTCGGCAAGCTCAAACCCGGCGTCAGCCAAACCCAGGCGCAAGCCGATATGGATTTGATTGCCGCGCGAATGCGGCAGGATTTTCCGCAAAATTATCCACCAACTGGCGGATTGACGATCAGTGTGGTTCCGTTGCTGGAACAGGTTGTCGGCGATGTTGGCTCTACGTTGCCGATTTTGATGAGCGCCGTCGGGTTCGTTTTGCTGATTGCCTGCGCCAACGTCGCCAACTTGTTGCTGGCCAGAGCCGCTGGGCGACAGCGAGAAATCGCCGTGCGTGTTGCTGTCGGAGCCGGCCGTTGGCGCATCATTCGCCAATTGCTGACTGAAAGCGTTTTGCTGGCGTCGCTGGGCGGGGTGCTGGGGTTGATCCTGGCGTTTGCTGCGGTTCGGGCGTTGCGCGCTTTTGGACCGCAAAACATTCCGCGGTTGCAGGAAGTTGGAATTGATTGGCGTGTGGCGGCGTTTACCACGTTGGTTGCGGTGCTGACTGGCATCATCTTCGGATTGGTTCCGGCGCTAAGAGCTTCGCGAGTTGATCTACACGAAACTTTGAAAGATGGTGGTCGCAGTGCCGCTGGCGCTTCCGGGCGCGCAGCGCAGCGGTTGCGAAAGCTGTTGGTCGTCGCCGAAATCGCGTTGTCGCTGGTGCTGCTGGTTTGTGCTGGACTGTTGATTCGCAGCTATCAACGCATTCTCAGCTCGCATCCGGGATTCGATCCGCGCAATGTGGTGGCAATGCGAATGGCTTTGCCGCAGGCCAAAGCGCCCACGCCGGAAGCGATCATTTCGTTTTATCAGCGGGTAACGGATCGGCTTCGGGCTTTGCCGGGCGTTGAAGCCGCTGGTGTTAGTTATTCGCTACCGATGAGCACAGTCGCTTTTGCCTGGGATCCGGTGACAATTGAAGGTTACGTTCCGCGTACGGCAGACGAAAAAATCATGTCCAATATTCGCATCATCAGCCCGGACTATTTTCGCGCGATGCGAGTTCCGTTGAAACAAGGGCGCTTTTTTGACGAACGCGACAAACGCGGCGAACTCGAAACCGTCATTATCAACGAAGCGTTGGCTGAACGGTTTTGGCCAAACCAGGATCCAGTCGGAAAACGGTTGCGAATGACTCGAAAGGAAGGCTGGACGACAGTCGTTGGGGTCATTCGCGATGCCAAACAGTTCAGCACTGAAAAAGAGCCTCCCATTTCCGTCTACTTTCCGTTTGAACAATCGCTGACTCGCAATGTGCATCTGGTCGTCCGTACCGCGTCCGACCCCGTGGCGATGACTCCGGCAATCGTCAAAGAAATTCAAGCGATTGATTCGGAAATGCCTGCGTTCGATGTGGCAACGATGGAACAACGCATGAGCGATTTTCTGGCTCGACGGCGGTTTGCGATGGTGTTACTGGGTGTGTTTGCAGCGATTGCGGTGTTGCTGGCTGCCGTAGGTATTTACGGGGTGATGAGTTATTCGGTGAATCAGCGCACGCACGAAATCGGCATTCGCGTGGCGCTTGGCGCGAGTTCGCGGGACGTGTTGAAGCTGATTCTTCAGCAAGGCCTGACCCTGGCTTTGGTGGGAGCGGCGTTTGGATTGCTCGCCGCCTTTGTGCTGACACGATTCCTGGCGGCGTTGTTATTTGGAATTCACGCGGCTGATCCACTGACGTTCGTCAGCGTCGCGCTGTTGTTAGTTGCAGTCGCCTTGTTGGCTTGCTGGATTCCAGCGCTGCGTGCGACAAAAGTTGATCCCATGATTGCTTTGCGGTGTGAATGATTTTGGGAAATGCCGAAGAGAGAAGGATGAATTCTGGCAATCAGACGTTCATCATTCTTCGAATAATCGCGGTTGCCACTGTTCCAGCCGATCCGCAATCTCGCGGTCGGCTTTTCCCAGACTGTAATTGGAAAGTTCCGTTGGAGCGACCCACGCCCAGCGAGTTTCCCCGGCAGGCGTTCCGGCAATCAGTTCGCACGCAAACGCGCGCAGCCGCAGTCGAAAATGCGTCAGCGTTTGCGCTGTCGCCGCCATCTCAGTGCCTACACGAACCTCGACGCCAAGTGTGTTTGCCAGCGACCGCTGCAAACATTCGGCGTAACTTTCCTCTGCTTCGCAACGGCCTCCCGGCAGCATCCACAATCCGCCGAGCAATCCTTCTTCGGGACGTTGCACCAGCAGTATAAACACACGAGATATTAAGTGACTGGAAATAAGATATTCACCGGAATCTTGGTGAAGTACAAGAGGCTGTAGTTTGACTGAGTCAAGATCGGATTCCGCGTCAGGCTTCGACCACCTTTTCTACATCGTGGGAAAATAAATAGCCAATTCCGCGTGAGCTTGCTGCAATCTCTCCCGCCTGCACCAATCGGGAAATATCAACTTTGTATTGCTGAGGGAGCATATCAGTTAAAACTTCAAGTACCTCAAAATCTTCGCCAACATGGTTGCAGGCCCAAGACTGCGGATTGCTCGTTTTCAAGATTCTTACTTTCATATTTCACTTCTATTACTGGATCGAAGAGATAAATTCAAACCTAGCAACCCAAATGATTTCGTCGGGATCGCCTCCGAAAAGGGAGATGAAGTCTTCGGCGGTTGCGCACATTCCGCCTTCGGCCAGCAGATCGGCGGCGGAGATGTCGCCCAGGCGTTCCTGGTAGGCGTCTTGCGTGGCGCGGATTGTGCCGAGCTTTCGCGCTCCGGCGACATAAGGGAGATTGCTATAGGCTTGATGGATGCTGCCCGCTTTGAATCTGGCTGCGGTAACGGGCTTCCAGCGGCGGCGGGTAACGGTTTTCTGCCCAGCCACAAGTTCTTTTTCAGTGAGTGCAAAGCTGATGATCATTTTCGCCCTTTCGAGTTCAGCCAGTGACCGACTTCACCGAACGCTTTCCGAAACTCTTCAAAGTCTAAACCTGTGCATGCTTCCCAGAGTTGAAACGTTTGGTGCGTCCATTGGTCGAAGGTAAAGCCGTCAACCCTGCGAATTGGTTCACCGATGATGAACAGGATGGCGGCTTCTGGGCTGAGATTGGAGAAACTATTCATCTGGTTCCGTCGCACGCTTGTGTAAAGCGGTTAAGAAATTGGCTTCATCCGGGTTGATAATTTTGGCGGTTGGCAGTGCAGTGGCGATTGCTTCCCAGCGCCAGCCGAGATTGCTCAATCGTGCCAAATCTTCGTGGCCGATCCCATAGGCCATCAGGTTGCCATTCCAGATTTCGTTTTCCAGTTGGAGCGCTTCAACGTAAGTCATCATCTTCATTGGCAGGGAAATAGTTTTATTGCTGCTGCCAAGTTTTCTCTCTTAACCAGGTCAGATCGTGAATAAGTGAATCGCCATCGTTGCCAACAAAAGCGTAGACTCCGATTCGTTTTGTCTTTTTGTGGACAGCCAAGATGAATCCACCTTTACGAGGGAAAGCCCATTCTTCGAGTGCCACCTGTTTTTCCGTAGGCGATGTTCCAATTGTGCCCTTGCAAACACAGCCCCACTCTTTGGCCTTGATAGTGAACTGCTGATAATCCGTCATCTCTAAATCTTTATTCATTACACCCTCAGCGTCTTTAGGTTCTATCCTGCGGTTCTTTCCACAAAATGCCCAAGTGATTGAACACGTCAATTTCTTCCGAGCATTTCAGTTCGCGGTTGAATTTGTCGAAGAGCTTCCCATCGCGGAAATTGTGGCCGGAGTTGCGCGCTTCCTGGCCGAATACGCGCGCGTTGAATTCGGCTGAGCCTGTGCGGATCAAATAAGTGATTCCCCAGGTGTCTGGCGTCGTCAAAAACAGGTCCAGTTTGATTTCGGCTTTGACCAGCCAGCCACGCCAGTATTTGCCATCTTCCTTTACAGGCCAGCGGATAATTTCTTTAGTGCCTGGTTTGATCCAGTGGATTCTGTCTTCGCGTTCTACCTGGTGTGCCCAATCGAAAAGCAGGTTCCGGGGTTCAGCGCCGAACAGGTCTTTCGGATCGCCGGGCTTGGGGATCGCCACGATTTCAATATCTTTGACCTCTGGCTTTTGGCGGCGAATGCTTCCACCTATGGCTACGCGTTGGCAGAAAGGTTGCATCGTTTCGATGATGCGTTCGGCTAGGTTTTGGGCTTGGCTAAGCTTCATCGTTTTTGCTATCGAAGTAGAGTAAATCCAAGTCATTCACTTGAATGCTTCGGCCTTCAGCGATGACATTAACAAATCGCGTGGAAAAAGTTTCATAGTCGAAGTCTTTGCCCAAAGCCCAATTTAGCAGGCGGCAAACTGATTCGGCTGGCATAGTGACTTTGTCGCATTCCAGGTCGCAAAAGTGCCGCTGGCGATCCGCAAAGTAAAATTGCTCGCCTTCCACTTTGAGGAAATTGCCATCAAAAAGCAGCCAATAACCTTCATCTGACAAGTTGCAACGCAAAACAAGAACGCCTATGTCGCAGCCAGTCAGATAGCCAGAAAAGTGCCCGGATTGAGGCTGGTTACACCAGATGATGACTTCGATTAGTTGAGATGGAGTCATTGTGTTTACCCGTTATCAAGTACATCTAAGAAGGAATCTGGTTTCAGGCTGAAGCCAATCTCACGTTCTAAGTTGGCGATTAGTTCGTATGCTTTAGGGTTGTTGACTTTAACTGCTGCCAAATCAGCTTGACTGTGGTAAATGCAAATTTGGCAAGAAAATCGGCCCAAATAATTGTAGACGGGGTGAAGAGGAATACTTTTGCTGGCTAGGTAATCTAGCACTTTTACTTTTGTCCATTGATGAATGGGCAACCAATTCCAAACTGTGCGTCGGGAATTGCTCAGGTTCTGATCGCGTGTTAGTCGTAACTTTTTCGCTCTGTTCGGGCTTTCTTCTGCCCGTAATCCCATACAATTGATCACTAACTTATCTTTCACATTTTGGCGAATCCAAGTCTGAATTGGGCCACGCTTCAAATCACTGGTGCATTGACGATGTTTAGGCGAGGGGAACATTTTTCGTTGGCGGACCATTGAGAAAAAATCTTTGTTAGGATTTTTGACGACATTCAAGGGTAAGCCAAACTGACTGACCAGCCTCCGGCACCAATCTTCAGCGTCTGAATGTTCCCAACCGGTATCTGCGAACACGACATGCTTTGGGATGGCTGGCCAGCGTTCGCAGATATAAGCAAGCATTGCTGCTGAATCTTTTCCGCCTGAAAAGTTGATCACTAGGGTCATGTTGTTCCTACGCCTGAGCCGCCCGCGCGGCGCAGCCAGCCAGATAGCCGACTGCGTAAGCCGTCGCGGTGGGTTTGTGGACGAAGCTGTCCGCTTTGCGGGCGGGCAGCTTTTCGTGACCGTGGTAAAAGCCCAGCTTGAACGCTGTTGCCTGCTGTACATGCTGGGCCGGAACGCTGACTGAAACGGCAACTTGCGCGGTGATTTCCTTTTTGAGTTGCGTCTTGGTTTGTGCTTTGGTTTTCATCGCACTCTCCTGACTGCCCGGATTTGCGGTTCGCGTTCATCGAAGCTCAGCATTCCAAGCTCAAAACGTTTTTCCTTCACGCTGTGCGCGGCCATCAGCGCGGCGTTGGCAAGGTTGCCCAGGGCCAGCGGTGTGTTGGCTTGCTTTGCCAATTCGGCAACCGCTTCCGGTGCAAAGCTGGTGTTGATGTCGCCGCCGACACAAGCCAGACGATGCGCCAGGTAATCAGCCGCCAGCTTTTCGAACTTCGGCATCCGTTCGACCTGAAGCCGTTCGACCACTTCACGGAACTGGTAATTTTGCAGGCGGGTTTCCAGCGCCGGTTGGCCGAAGAGCAACACGCCCAGGAAACGGTTATAGCCGCCGTCTTTGGGCTGGCCTTTCTCCCAGAACAGTTTCAGCGCGGACAGTGCCTTGTCGCTCAAGCGGTGTGCTTCATCAATCGCCAGCGTGACGCGGATGCCATTGTCTGAAAGCTCTCTCAATTTCGAAGTCAATTGATACCAGCGCTCGATCTTGATCCGCTTCGGTGTGTGGCCAAGTTCCAACAGAATCAAGCTGGTCAGGTCGGCAAATTTCAAATCTTCAAAGTCGCCGCTATCCAACCAGATCATTCTGACAGTCGCGTCGGCGCTGAGTTCCGCTTGCAGCCGATGCCGAAGCGTTGATTTGCCGCTGCCGATTTCACCGACGACGGCCATAAACCGGCGCTTTTCAACCGTGGCTTCGGCGCGGTCGTACACCTTGTCCAGTTCGGGCGGAAAGAAGTATTCGTCAGCGTTTTCCGGGTCGCCTGCAAAGGGGTCTTTTTTCAAGCCGTGAAATTTCATTGCCGCTTTGGTCAGTTCGCAGCGTGGGATGATCATTGGTGTTTCCTCCGTGATTTGAAAAAGTTCGGCCAGTTCTTTGGCAACGCCCTGGGCGCTTAGCTTTTGACTGGCCAAAAACAAACGCACACTGTTTTCCATTTGTGAGCGATTGCGGTTGATGAAGATCGCGTCAGGTTCGCCGGAACAAAGCCGATGGGCGCTAGTCAGGCTGATACCGAAAGCCTTTGCGAAGTTGCGAAAAGAGAGTCCGTAGCTCTCTCGGAAAACCTCAAAGCGATTGCCGAATTGCGGCGTCACGGCTTTGAGTGCGGAATGATGGGGAACGGGCATCAAAGACCTTTCTGGGGCACCAGTAGGGTTAGGCTCGTTTTCTGAACAGACTGACAACGTT
>CAZXHW010000186.1:0-11150 GCA_964639915.1 uncultured Heliomicrobium sp. | reverse complement strand
GGCAAGCCGGTTTCAAAGACTACTGTTGGAGAGCCTTTGCCAAAATGTTCAACGCGCAGCCTATAACCGCCAACATCCACCAGCCCGCCAGTCATGATTAACCAGCCGCGCTCCAACTTCTTCTTGCCTCCCACAAGAACTCGCCTGGGGCCAAGCGCAAGAACAGCAAGCGCCCCCAGAAAAACCAAACTTAATACCGCAACTGCAAGTTTGCGCAACGTCATGAGCGCTCCGGGTTCAGCCGCTTTTGATACCAATCAATCGTTTCTCGCAGTCCGTCATCAAGACTAAATTTGGATTGCCAGCCCAGCATGCGTTTGGCTTTTTCGCAGCTCAGGTACTGTTTCGGGATTTCGCGGCTGGCTTCGTTCAAAACTTTAGGCACCAAGTGCGCTTTGCCCATCAACTTCAGAATTTGACCCACCAGTTCCAAAACTGAAACCGGAGATTCCGTGCTGAAGTTGAAAGCTTCGCCGTTGAATCGTTCATCCGGCAATCGTTCGGCAAGTGTCAGGTAAGCGTCAACCGCTTCGCGCACAAAGAAGTAATCGCGAATAAATTTGCCGTCACTGCGAATAACCGGAGCTTCGTCGCGCAAGGCGGAACGAATCGTTCCGGGAATCAGCCGGTTGAAATTCAAATCTCCGCCGCCGTACAAATTGCCGCAACGCGTGATGGCCACAGGTATTTGGTAGGTGTGAAAGTACGAAACCGCAATGAACTCTGAACAGGATTTGGAAACATCGTAAGGATACTTGCTGTTTAGGGGCTCGTCTTCTGTATAAGGCAGTTGCTCCTGCTCTCCATACGCTTTGTCGCTGGAAGCGACAACGACGCGCGCGACTTTGGGGTTGATGCGGCAGGCTTCCAGCACATTCCAGGTTCCGCGAATGTTTGCTTCAAAAGTTGATAGCGGCGCCCTCAGCGCAGTGCCGACAATTGTCTGTGCGCCAAGGTGAAAGACCGAATCAATCTCGTATTCGTTCAGCGCACGCGCCAAAGTTTCGTAATCTTCAAGCTCACCGCGAACGACGTTGACACGGCTGATCGAACCCGAATTCACCAGACGACTTTCGGGAACCCAATCGCGCACCAGACAAGTCACATTGGCTCCGCGATTGACCAGTTCTTCCGTCATCCATGAACCAAGCAAACCCGTGGCTCCGGTAACGAAAACATTGCGACCATTCCAAAAATTCATTCCCACACCTTCCAAGGCGCCCTCCCCTCACTCCACAAAGATTCCAGTAACAATTTTTCTCGCAGCGTGTCCATCGGTTGCCAAAACCCTTCGTGCCGGAAAACCATCAACTGACCATCCGCAGCCAACCGCTCCAGCGGTTCACGTTCCAACACAGTTTGATCATCGGCCAGATACTCAAAAATACCCGGCTCAAAAACAAAGAAACCGCCATTGATCCAACCTTCTCCGGTTTGCGGCTTTTCGCGAAAATGCTTGACCTTGTCGCCTTCCAGAATCAGTTCACCAAATCGCGCCGGAGGCCGCACCGCCGTTACCGTCGCCAGCTTTCCGTGCGACCGGTGGAATTTCACCAAGGCGTCAACATCAACGTCACCCAAACTATCCCCGTAAGTTACCGAAAAAGAATCATTGCCGATCAACCGTTTCAATGCCAAAACTCGCCCGCCTGTCATTGAATCCAACCCAGTATCAATTGCCCCAATCCTCCAATCCAGGCGGCTCGGAGTAATGATTTCCATTGAGCGGTCGCTCAGGTTAATGACGTAATCGCTGTGATGAATGAAGTAGTTATGAAAATACTCCTTGATCATTTCGCCTTTGTAACCACAAGCCACCAGAAAATCCTTGAAGCCGTGATGGGCATAAATGTTCATAATGTGCCACAGCATTGGCTTGCCGCCGATTTCTACCATTGGCTTCGGGCGAACTGTCGTTTCTTCCGCCAGTCGCGTTCCTCGTCCACCTGCCAAAATTACAACTTGCATCTCATACCACCGTTACTTCAGGAACAGGAATAATGAATTTGCCGCCGCGAGCTTTGTATTCGCTCTGCTGGCGCATGATTTCTTCGCCAAAGTTCCAGGCCAGGATTAACAAGTAATCTGGTTGCTGTTCCAGCAAAGTCGAAACCGGCAAAACCGGAATGTGCATTCCGGGCGTGAACATTCCCAGCTTCAAGGGGTTTTTGTCCACCACATAGGGCAGCAAGTCCGTTGTGATCTGGCAGTAATTCAGCAACGTATTTCCTTTGGCCGCCGCCCCATATCCGGCGACGGTTTTGCCTTCAGCTTTCAAACGATTTAGCAAATCCAGCAAGGATTCACGGCTGCGTTCAACGCTTCTGGCCAGTTGTTCGTATCGCTCAAAACTGGTGAAGCCCTTTTCCTTCTCTTCCTCCGCCCAAGCCAGAACCTGCGCCGTATGATTTTGATGAACCTCTTTGTGCCCAGCGTGCATTCTCAGCGATCCGCCGTGAATCGGCACGTGATCCATCCGAACGATCACCAAACCAGCAGATTCACACAACCGCATCAGCGAGTTGACCGAAAAGTAACAAAGGTGTTCGTGGTAAATCGTGTCGTATTCCGTCCGATGGAGCAGATCTCCCAGGTAAGGCATTTCGATAACAACCAAGCCGTCTTCGCCAATAACCGCTTTGCAACCGCGCAGAAAATCCTGCGTGTCATCCACATGAGCCAGCACGTTATTTCCGATGACTGCCTTTGCTGCGCCGTAATCACCGCGAACCTGCTCGGCGACAGCCAGGCAGAAAAATTCATTGACCGTTTCGACGCCGTTTGCGCGAGCCATCGCGGCAACATTGGTTGCCGGATCAATGCCCAAAGTCTTGACTCCCAAATCCTGAAAACAGCGCAACAAGCTGCCATCGTTGCTGGCGACTTCGATCACCAAATCGTCGGCAGTCAACCGCTGCATTTCCGTAATGGATTTGGCATAGCCGCGATTGTGTTGCGCAATGGTTTCGGAAGTTCCGGTCACGTACAGGTAATGACGGAACAACACTTCCGGGTCAACCACGTCCGGGATTTGCACCAGGGAACAGGTTTCACAGAAATGCGTGTCGAGCGGAAAAGACTGTTCCGCGGCAAATTCATCCGGCGATTTCAAAAACGAATTTGCCAGCGGTTGTGACCCCAGAGGCAGAAAGAGCCTGAGGCTTTTTTCGCCACAGGCTCGGCAGGTTTCTCTTCGATGATAAACAGGTCGCTTGGACATTTTGGGATTCACCATAAACCTCCATCTGTTAATTGGTAATTGCGGCAGTCGCCTTGTCGGTTTTGAAGCCAGAGTTCAGCTTACGACGCCACTTCGGCATTTCAGGAGAAAAGCGAAAGATCATCAGGTTTCGCAGAAACTCCCAACACGTCATGACTCGGACGTGTGAAAGTCCATTTCCGCGCATGCGGGCAAAAACGTTAAATTCCAGCATGCGCAACCCCATGTAATGCGCCTTGATCATGATTTCAGGATCCAAAAACCAGTTCTTCGATTTCAAATCCATCGCTTCGATTGCTGTGCGCGGCAATATCTTCGGGCTGCCGTTTACGTCAATCGAGCCCAGGCGAGGCCACAGCACGCGCACCATCAGGTTGTAAGCGACCGAAACAACTTTGCGCCACAACCCGTCCATTCGAAATCGCCGCCGTACCTTGGCCAGCACATTGCCGTTTGTCGTTTTGACCGTGTCAAAGAGCGCGACCACATCTTCAGCATCAACCTGTCCATCACATGGAATGATGCCCACCCACGGAGCTCGGCAAACCTTGATCCCGCTCAAAATGCCATTTCCATAACCTTCGTTGACTTCAACGCGGTGATAAACGATTGATGAATCGTTGGCTGCCATTTCGCGAATCATTTCGCCAGTTCGGTCGCGCGAACCATTATCAACTGCAATTAGTTCCAGACTGATGCCAGCTTTTCTGAAGGCGGCAGCAAAACGAGGAATGGTGTACCCAATGATGTCTTCTTCGTTGTAACAGGGCATCACGAAGGAAAGTTCGGGTTCTGAAGTGCAAATAGAAGTTTCCATAATCAAGCTCCGATTTCAGACTTCGCAGCCACAACTGCGCGGCGAAGGTCTTGAGCAAACATTGTTCGTGTGAACTTGCCGAGTCCTGAAGGATGTTCGCCGAAAGTGGCGATACGAGTTTCGATCATCGCCCGTTTGTAGGCTTCAACTGTCGCGGCAAAGTTTCGCGGCTGATCGTAATGAAGATGAGCATATGTCCTTTAAGTTTGATGTGAGCGCGTGTGGGTCGCCTGCTCAAAGCTTTTTGCTCGCTGAATGCCTTCAGCGATTTCAATCGTAGGCGTCCAATCAACCAACCGCCGCAACCGGTCAACGCTGACGGGGTCGTGTTGCATTTCTTCTGAACGGGTTTGGATCGCCCCAAACTGCAATTTGTCTTCGGGGATGTTGAGGATAGTAGCTGCTGTTCCGACAAAGCCGCGAACCGTTGCCAGCCGTCCTGTCGCCAGATTCACGACTTCACCTGGTTGTGATTCCGCCGTACTTAAGCGAACCAACCCTTCGGCGACATCTTCGACATAAGTGAAATCTCTTTTCTGTGTGCCTAGGGTCAGCGGCAGGGGCTGGTCGTTGCTGGATGCTTGCAGCAAGGAGGGCAGCAAGCGACCTTCGTGTTCGCCGGGGCCGTAAACGGTAAACAAACGGGCAGTGATTCCTTTGACACCAAGCTTTCGGCAATGCTGGGACAGCAGGCTTGTCCCCATCAGCTTGGATTTTCCGTACAGTGTCGTCGGGTTGCAGATGGAATCTTCAGCCAAATTGCCGCTGATTGCCCCATATTCCAGGGCTGATCCAGCGTGAACAAGCTGCTGGTATTTCCAGGAATTTTTGGTGCCCGCCATAGCGCGGCAAATGACTTCAATCAAATCAGTGTTGATTCGGTAAGCGGTCGCGTCATCTCGCTCAAGTCGGTCAACTCCGTAACCGGCCAGGTTGAAAACGACATCGGGCCTGATTTTCGTGATGATCTCGCCAACGGAAACAAGCTGTTGCAGATCTGCCCGCACAATTTCGCCATTGATTTCGTAACGGGAAAAAACCTGTTTGGCAACCTCAACGTCACGCACCATCAAATATGGCCGAGCTCCATCACGACACAAAAATCGCGACACCCAACGGCCAATAAACCCCGAAGCACCCAAAACAAGCACCCTGGCTTGATGCCCTTCGCCTGTCGTTGCTCCGAAAAAGCCTGCGGCCAACTTCTTGCGATCAGTGTTTTCAAAAGCCGAAAGGGTTCCCATATTCCCGGAACGTCACAGCTTCCTGCCCAGGATGGCCGTTTTCGACCAACCGATTGGCTCCCAAGGAGTAAATGAATGGTGAGAGACGATCTTAAAATGGGAGCACACTCTCTCCGTAACTTCTTTGGGCGGATACATTTTCATGTGAAACGAAATGGCCAGAAAATAGCCAACCAATGAAGGCCTGAGCGGCAGATAGATCAAATACCCGCCCGGCGCCAGAACTCTGGCAATTTCCGACAACCCAGCTTGCAAGCAAATGTATTCGATGGCACCGCTGGTGACGACCAAATCGAAGGATTCATCCGGAAAAGGCATGTTGAGCATATTGGCCTGGACGAATCGGACTTGCCCATCAAACCTTCCCTTTTCGCCCACGGTCTTTTTTGCCACCTGAATAGACTTGGCTGACAGGTCTATTCCTGTGATCCGGGAACGAGAATCGCCGGTTTTCAGCAATGCTTCCGTCAACAAACCCGGTCCGCACCCAGCATCAAGAATGCGGGGTGCTTTGGGCAAATTGGGTAGGTTGTCGCTCAAATAACGTTCCAGCGAATAGCTGTATCGGTTAAATTTGAAGGTTACGTCATACAGTTTGATGATGCGGTCGTAGAAAGCTTCAACATCAAGTTTGTTTTCATACAAATTCTTTGTCATGTAGTTGTTATACCTGCCTATGCTTTTACCTTCTACGAACATTGGCTTGCTTTTGCAAATCATTTTGACGTGATTAGCCAATTTGCAATTGATATGACACTCATAAAGATTTCGGTGATTCCTTCTTAAACACCCTAATTTATCGAAATCGTCGTTAAGTTCGTGACTCGCCTGTTCATTTTAATAGTCACCGGGACTGCGTTGCCGACCGGAGCATTTGGCGGAATAATCAGATTCAATTGCCACAGCCCTACAAAACCGGGCGTCAGCCCGCTGAATGCCACTGTCGCAGGCACACCACCAATAGTCACAATTGGCAAGGCTTGCGTCGCATAAATGGGGATGACCGGAGTGGGTGCGCCGGATAGCGGGGTCAATGCCTGACTGTTTGCCGGATTGATAAACTGCCCGCCAGGCCCATTGGCAAACAACGTCACCACCCTGCCGCGCGCTTCGGGCTTCGCTAGCGGATTTTGCGCCGGATCGCCATTGAGTGAAAAATCCTGATTGATTGCGACGCCTTGCCCTTTGCCGGTAGCCGAAATCGTAAAGATGCCAGGAGCGACTCCGCCAACAATCATATAACCTGTCGAAACCGCTACGCCGTTGTTCAACACTTCGATTTTCGCCAGGCCCGGCGAGGTTTGATAGGGAACCTGATAGTTGATTTGAAAAGCTCCTGCTCCCTGCCCTCCGCCTACACCGACGAAAAACAGTGGGGCCAGCACATTATTCACACGTACCGAAAGGCTCGACAAGGTGGTGGGCAACGGCGTCGAATTGGCTGAAATCGCGACATTCGTTGCGGCTGGAAACCCGGTCCCAAAAGCCGCTTCAATTTGTCCTGGAGCACTTGCCCGCGCGTAGCTGGAAGCATCCACCGAAATCACGCTCGGCGCAGATTTTCCGTATACCGTAATCACGCCATCATCAGGAATGGATGTATTCAATGACTGGCCAGCGCCAATGGTGATGTCTGTGGCATCAACATCGTACTGGCTGGGCGTGCTGTATTTGACACCATAAGTCCCTGCTGGCAACCCCTGCAAACTCAGGTTCCCAGCGGCAAACGTCTTGACCACCGCGACAAATTTTCCATCCGTGTTGACAAACACAGCCGGGTCAAAGCTGTCGGAGTTACTTGTCGCTTTGATGCGTAACGCGCCGCTGCGAATGAACTTGAAATATTGCCGCAACAGTTTTGTCCGGCTTCCCATAATCAGCGTCGGACTGTTCGGATTGCTGTCGTTGACATCGTAGTAGGCGCTGCCGTCGTCATTGCCACCCAGAGGAAATGCCATCGTAAATTGTTGCCACGAAGAATTGTTCGCAATCGTCAGGTCAGAATGAAGATCATTTTGGTTTGCGCCGATCAATTCCAGATGCGAGGTTTCAATTTTATATTGCGTCCCTCGGCTGGCGAATCCCTGCAACGCTGTGTTCGTTGCTCCGGCATACCGATGGTAGGAAAGCTCCGAAACAAATTGAGCAACACCGGGAATCTGAATCATCTGATCGAAGTAAGCCAGCGAATTGAACATGCTGGTGCAGGACGGCGCAACAAAGTCAGGGTTGAACCCATTTGCACGCAGCCGATTTCCGGCAGCGACAATACAATTGCCAATCTGGTTCGCATTCCAGTCAGCGCTGGTATCCGGCTCCAGAACCATTTCCAGCGCGTCCGGCGTGAAACCATATTTATCGCGCAAATGCAGAAACGTCGCCAAAATAAACTCAGCATATTCTTCCGGCGCAGTTTTATGCTCGAAAGCCGAAGCACCAAAATCAACATAGTTCAGATTTAAGTATAGCTTTTCGCCCCGTGCCGCCAGTCGCTGGCGAACAGGAATCACGACGTTTTCAACATTGAAATCCAGTTCGTAAAATTTGAACCCGTTCGGGTTGATGACCTGTGGGTCGTTGTTGTCATTGATGATTTCGTAGCGATGTGATTTCCAGTCGTTGTATGAGATTTGGCCATTGGTGTACCGATCGGAATAATCCACAGAGTTTTCCAACCCGCTTCGCAATTCCAGTCGCAGCCGATTCAGCCCCAGATCATTAACAGCAGCGTCGAATAACTGATTCTTGTAGTTCAAGAACGCCGGATTGACATTCGATTTATTCGTCACCGCGTTCACTTCAGCAATCTGTCCAGCTTGGGCGACGGCTTCCCACCCAAGCATGGTTTGATAACTGACGGTTGGGTCAATTGTGATTGCTGCCTGTTGGTAAGGAATATATTTCCTCAGTGATTTCGGTATGGGAACCACAGCAAACAGAATGATAAGACCAAGTAAGGATAGACCTGCCTTTAACATAATACTTCTCCTTCGTTTAAGGTCCGACATGATTGTGTACTTTGGTTAGTCTTCAACTGTGTGTGTGGCAAATTTGGCGCGATATTCGTCCCATCGCGACGAATCAAAGTTTCCTGAAGCATTCAGTGAATCAACTGCCGCATAGGCCATTGCCAATGCGTGATGAGTGTTGTCATGGGCAAACAATCCTTGGCGGCCAAACGTGAGAACGTGATCCAGCCCCGCAGCCCATTGATCCAGTAAATCGAAATGCTTTTCGTAGCCTTGATGGTAAATCGGGTAAGCGTGAGAAAGTCGCTTTGAAACGATCCGCAGAATGGGAGCATTGATTGGCAATCCGCTTTGTTCCAGCGCCTGCCTGGCGACTTGTCCCAGCTCATCGTCCGTCATGCGCCAGGTATCGTCGTTGACATCACAAGGCAATTCGCAGCAAAGCACCGTGCGGTCTTTCGGTTCGGTTCGCGCGCTGTAGTTTTTCGGCTCGGAAATGCGTGTCAGCGCGACTTCAGAATCCGGGAAATAGTGGGCGTCAAACTCCGTAAATTGCGGCTGGGCCAGGACCAGGTAAATCAGAATCATCGCCCGGTATTTTATGTTTTGACCGGCTTCGATGATTTCCGGTGGAGCAGCCGGATTCACCAGCCGAGCCAGCGCCGTGATTGGGATCGTTGACCAAACGTAATCCGCTTCCAGGATTTGCACATTGCCTTCGCGTTCGACCTCGATGCGATGCGGTGAACCCAAATGAACCTTTTTGACGGCGGTGTGATTCAGGATTTGTGCTCCTTCATTGAGCGCGGCAGCAGCAAGCGCCTGACTGATTTGCCCAAAACCGTCACGCGGATAAAAAAAGCGCCCCGCTCCAGGAGCTTTGAATCCGGGAACCAGCGCCATCACTTTTTTTACCATTTTCGCCAGCGAACCGGCGCTGACACGGCGATACGCCTGAATCGCCGAAAGCCGTTCAGCCGGAACGCCCCAAATCTTTTTGGCGTACGGATGATAAAAGTCGCGGTAAATCGTCGAACCCAGATTGCGTTCCAACACACTGGCAAAGGTGTCCACTCCATTTGCAGAAGTTGAAGTAGCCAGTTTACGAACAGAATCGAGCGCGACACCTGTCGCAAACGACTTGGGCAATCGCAAGATCAGGTCAATCGGCTTCAGCGGAAAATGAATCCAATGGCCACGCAGCCGGATCCGTCCGTGGCGTGGACGATCCAGCAGATCATTTCCCAGCAACCCGCGCAGGTCGGCCAGAATTTGCGGATGGCAGGATGGGTGCAACCGATGACTGCCGAAATCCATCGGCAATCCTTCCAGTTCGAAACTGCCGGAATTGCCGCCAACATCGCCGCGCTGTTCCAGCACGACGGCTTCGCCTTTGCCGCTGCGCGCCAGTTGCCAGGCTGCGCCCAAACCAGCAGGCCCAGCGCCTAAAATAGCCACACGTGGCCGAGCAGAATTTCGCCTTGTTTCGGCGTTCGACGCCAGATTGATTTCAGATGACAAACGGAATGAACCTCTTGGTGTTCCGGCAGTAAAGCGCATAACCCGGTAAAACACTGATCAATTTTTTCTCTTCCAGTGTGGCTTGAAACAAAACCACCGGCGCCAGCAAAGCAACGCCCAGAACCAGCCACGAATTCAAACTTAGTTCCAGACCCAGCAACAACAACAAATCGCCGACGTAAATGGGGTGGCGGATGTACCCGTAAATGCCGTTGGAAACGACCGCTTGATGCGACAACACTTTTGCCGTTTCGATGTCCGACCAATTGCTATCAAGCTGGAAGCGCGCAATAACGGCGATCAACAATCCGGCGGTGTAAAGCGCCACGCCGACCATTCGTAACGAAAACGGCTCCGGGCTGATCGGAAAAATTTCCGGCAGCATCGTCTGCGCGACGATTCCGAGCAGAATCGCAACTTTGACCATCTTTACCAGCTTCACCATCGGCGACTGGTCTTGCGGCACAGGCTTTTCCGTGGATGGGGCTTTGCGCCGTTTCAAAACTTCCCAGACAGCTTTGTGAGCGATCAATCCGGCCAGTAGATAAATTCGTAACAAAATCATTGCCAATAACTCTCAGCTCTTTCGGTTGTAAACAATTTCGTTTTGATTGCTGACTTCGGCAACAACGACCGCGCGCGATGCCGTCATTGGTCCGCTATGCAAGGCGATGCGCCGAACCACTCCATCCGCGACCATTCCAATCAGCAAAAATTGCAATCCGATCAGCAACAGTAAAATTGCCGAAGTCGAAAGCACAGGCGTGTACAGCACCGACCAATCCTGTTCCGGATGACGCAGCGGCGAAGTCGCAATGTCATAGATGACTTTCAATATCCCAAGCGCACCAAATGACAGCGCTGCCGGAATGAACACCTTCAGCGGCTGAAACAGCATCGCCATTCGTAAAACCAGGACGATGAAATCCATAAAGTGGCGAGGAACGATTTTTGACTTCCCGACGCGAGCAAAGTAATCAATCGGGTGATAAATGACCGAATAATCATCCGCTAGCAATGCCAGTGTAATGGTTGTGGTGAAGGAAAATTGGTTCGATAAAACCGGGAAGTATTGCATCGCCAGTTCGCGGCGAAAAACTCGCAAGCCGGAATTCAAGTCAGGAATTTTGCGACCGGCAATTCGCGCCGCCAGCCAGCCCAACATCAGCTTGGCCGGTTTACGCACCAGCGGAATGTTGACGTTTGATCCAGTGCGCGCGCCAACCGCCATATCCGCTGTTTGCAGCGTTTCCAGCAGCACCGGGATCTGGTCGGCTGGATATGTTCCGTCGGCGTCCGTGATGGCAATCATGTCGTAGCGGGCCGCGGTGATTCCCGTTTTCAGCGAAGCTCCGTAACCTCGATTGCGCAAATGTTGC
>CAZXHW010000185.1:0-11188 GCA_964639915.1 uncultured Heliomicrobium sp. | reverse complement strand
TACGCGAGATGCACTGGTGGCTCAAACTGCCAATATGCCCACGATTAATCGTGAAGCGACGATCAACCAGCTTCGCTATCAATATGAAACCAGGCTGAACGCCATTCGCCCGGAAAAGGAACGGCTGCGCGGTTTAGAAGCCAGCACGACTGAATCGCTGGATATTTACCTTAAGTTGAGCGATGAAATAGACAAAAAGATTCAACAAGCCGAAGAGAAACTGCGACAGTTTGAAACTTCAAAAGAAGCTGCAAAAACTGAGCGTACGACACCAACCCCTAATCAGGAGAAACCATGAGCAACGAACAGGATTTTTTTGGGCGTAGAAAGTTCATCAAAGGCACTGCGCTTGTAGGGCTGAGCGCCCCACTGTTGGGTAGCGAAGCGCTGGCCGGGCAGCAATCGCCCAAACCAATTGGCCAGGCGCGCCCGGTAGTAATTTCAAGCGCCAACATGAACAAAGGTCCCGATGGCAGCGTTTTCAATGGCGGAATTGATTGCGTCAGCAAGGCAATGGAAATTTTGAAGCGCGGCGGCGACACACTGGAAGCAGTCGTCGCTGGCGTCAACATTGTCGAAAGTGACCCGCGCGATAATTCGGTTGGCTACGGCGGACTGCCGAATGCCGAAGGCGATGTCGAACTCGATTCCTGTTGTATGCATGGCCCCTCGCGCCGGGCAGGTTCTGTTGCCAGCATTCGCCATATCAAAAATCCTGCTTCGGTGGCCAAACTAGTTTTGGAACGCACAGACCACATTATGCTGGTTGGCGAAGGAGCGCTGCGCTTCGCTTTGGCTTACGGATTCAAGAAAGAAGATTTGTTGACTGAAGATTCGCGCAAAATCTGGTTGAAGTGGAAAGAAGAAATGAGCGATGAAGACACGTTTGGCCCAAGTCCTAAACATCCCAAACCGGCGTCAGCTTCCAGCAAAAAAATTGCCAGCGTGCTAACGACTCCGGCTGATGTCGCGTTCAACGAATGGGCGATGGATGTCATTCGCCGCCGTCCAACCGGCACAATTAACTGCCTGGCGGTTGATGCCAGCGGAGATATTTCGGGGGTAACAACAACTTCCGGCCTGGCGTGGAAGATTCCCGGTCGCGTTGGAGATTCGCCGATCATTGGCGCGGGTTTGTATGTGGACAATGAAATCGGCGCGGCTGGCTCAACAGGTCGCGGCGAAGAGAACATTTACATCTGCGGCGGCCACACGATTGTCGAGAACATGCGTCGAGGCATGAATCCGACAGAAGCGGCGCTGGATGTGCTGAAGCGTATTTCGCATCGCTACGGTGACAACTTGAAAGAACTGGCCAAATTCAGCATCACGTTTTACGCCGTCAACAAGGCCGGCGAATACGGCGCGGCCAATTTGTGGAAAGGTGGCAAGTTCGCCGTTCACGACGGCACGCAGGCAAAGGTGATCGAGACTGCGTATCTTTACGAAAAGAAACCGTAAGTGGAATCACCAACCAAATTCGACGAATGCCAAATTACGAGCGCGGGAACTGGAAATCAGAATCCCGCGCTTTTTGCTGATCAGGTGAAATCCCTCCAGTTCATCCTGCGGAGCGAAATCAATCGTTTGAACAACCTCAGCGTTGCCGCTGGCGACGGATTTTTTCAGGTCAACGAAAGTCAGCCGCCATTTCAAACCTTCAATCTGGTTTTGCACTAACACCAGCCAGCCTTTTTCCGAAATCCAATGCAGCGATTGCACCCAAGCGCCGCACGGAAACTTATGAACCAAAACGCCCGGCTCGCTGGTTTTAGTAGTTTTTGCCAGCCCCTCTGGGTCGTAAAGCCGGATTTGATTGCCTTGATCGCCGTAATCCGAACTCGCCAAAAACCATTTTGAACCAAGCTGAACAAATTCTGGCCGAGTGCCATTAACGGCTGCGTCGTCTATGACTTCATGCTTGATCGCGCCATCCAGTGTCCCCTGTTGCAGCAACTTTTCCCAATCAAGCAACACAATGTTGCCTTTGCGATTGACGGTATTTCCCAGCCAAGTTCCAAACCTGGGATGAAAGGTTAGCCCTGTTGGATGCGGCAATTTGTCTTGCCCATCAATGGTTAAGCGCGCGGATCGCCCTGTAAACTTCAATCCCCGATTATTTTCTACAGTGTATTCACGCAGCACTCCGACTTCAGCATCGCCGATGACATAAACCTTGCCGTCGCGATGCTCCAGCCCTTGCGCCGCACCGACAGCTTCAACGGTTTGCAATTCTTCAATCGTGGATCGAATGCGCGCAGGGGGTTGAGCAGCAAGTCCTGTCACGAAAAGCGAAAGTACGACGCAGACAAAATATCTCATCAACCAGTTCATCCTTTTAGGTTTTGTTGGGAAATCGCCGTTTGGCAGGCTGAGTTTAGCAGAACTTGGGTGGAAGAGTTAGGTATTTGCTGTGTGAATGAACGCAGTCAAACAACGACTGCGTTCATTCACGGTTGCCATTATTTGTTGCCCGGAGCCGGGCCGGGATTGTTGATCGCCGTTGTTGCTTTGGCGCGTTCATTGTCGGTGGTGTAATCCATCCAACCGATCATCATTTCATCATAAGTCGGTTCGCCGTAGCGAACGGCTTTTGCCGGATCCGGGTTGTATTTGTTCTTTGTGGAGTTGTCGAAATATCCCGTCACCATAATCTTCGTGCCTTTCGGAATCGCTTTGGTCTGTTTGAAGTAATAGACCGTCTGCCATGAAAAATCATACTCTGGCACGTTCAGCAGAATTTCTGATTTCCCGTCAGGATAAAAAGCCTTGTATTCAACGGCTTTGCCGCGCAGATGCATGTGGGGCATGAAGTTGATGATGTGAATATCATCTTTCGCCATCCAGCAAGCCGTCACGCGATGGTTTTCTGCGCCAGGAGGAACCAAAAACGCGTTGTTGGAAATGCCGTAAGTATGCACCAGCTTTTTCGCCTCCTCTTTAGCCAGAATCAATCCAATGCTGGATCGGTCTTTTTGCACTGAACCGGCGACTTTTGAATAGTGCATTTGAAAAACGATCTTTGATCCGGCGGGGACTTTTTTGACCGTGCCGGGTTCCCAAATCGCCTGGTTCATTCCTGGCGCATATCCAGCCAGCAACTGGCCGTTTTCCATGTCCTGTCCTCTATCCACGCGCCCCAGCTTGCCGCCGGTTGTCGAAGCGCAGCCATCATCCACCACAGGCGCATCTTGTTTCGTTCGAACCAAAAAGCCTTCGCGATAAGTCGGTGAATTCTTCTCCATCTGGGCGCGCAGCTTCTCAATTTCTTCTTTGCTGTATTTGCTCAAGTCAGGACGCGGCTTGTCGCTTGGGGGCTGGATGAAAGCGATGATGTGATGAACAATCTTGCGATTGTCTGGTCGCGCTTCCGCGCTTTGGACATAAACGTCTTCTTTAAACCCAGGATCAACTGTGAAGTATTGGTATTCATCCGGTCCGCTGGCTTCCAGCGTGAAAGCTTCAGGCATTGGAATGACGACGTCCGGCGTGCCAATCGTCCATCCATTGGTGAATTTCGGCGTTGGCGGCAAATCTTTGGGGTCGCCTTCTTTCGATCCGCCATCCACCCAGGCCACAATTGAATCAATGTCAGTTTGTGTCATACGGCGATCATTCGCCCAAACGCCATAATGTGGGTCGGCGTGCCAAGGCGGCATTGTTTTCCGGGCGACTTTTTCCCGTATGGATTTTGCCCACGGACGAACGTCTTTGAAACTCAGCACAGAAAACGGTGAACCTTCACCAGGGCGATGACATTCGGCGCAACTTTTGAACAAAATTGGCGCGATGTCTTTGCTGAATGTGACTTCCTTGGTCGCAGTGCCATTTGCGCGGCTGGTTTGCTGGGAAAGGAAAATACCTGCGACCGTCAAAGCGATAAGCGAAAGAATTGTGACGTAGCGTTTCATATCCTTGCGTGCCTCCAAAAGTTGATCGAAGTCAGATTGACAATGCGAATTGAACTTCTGCGAGCGGAAAATTTCGCTTGGTTGATTGCGGAGTTTTTCGGACATGCGAAAATTTCCCCTTCCCCGATGCCTTCCCTTATCTCCCAATTTTGACAAGCAAGTTTGAATAAACTTCTTACTTGCCATCAGTTAGGAATAAAAACCACCGGAGTTTTTGATCGAATTCTCGTTCATGGCCAACTCGGCTATAACTTCCTCCAAGCTTCCATTGGGTATTTTCGCAATCTATGTGCCTGGGTGTGGCTGATGGGAAAGATTGAAGCTGGTTCGAGGTTAAGGTTACAGGCTGCGGCGATCTAGTTGAACAAAGCGCTGTAAACAACGCGTGAAATTTCAGCGATCAGCTTGTTACTTTGTTTTTCATTGGCAATGCCTTTGGTCAAAACCACAATGACGAATGGCTTGCCGTTCATCGGATAAACAATTCCTGCATCATGTTTGTGTTTAGTGATTTCGCCAGTCTTATGGGCGACTTTCGTTCCGGTTGGCAAGCCTGCTGGGATTCCGTCGTTAAAGTGTTGCGCCGACAAAATCTCGACCATCTTTTCACATGCGCGCTTGCTCTTGAACTTGTTTTCAGCGATCAGTTTCAGCAACAGCATCAAGTCATAAGCTGTCGTCGTGTTGTTCTTCCCTGCTTGAAACGCTTTTGAATCCTCAACACCACGCAAAACGCGAATGTCGTTTGCGCCAAGCTCGGCCATTAGCTTCATGACATTCACAGGCCCCGCTCGCTCAATCAAAATGTTGGTCGCCAGATTGCTGCTCCAGGTGATCATGTGCTCCATCAACTCGATCACCGGCATTTTTTGGCCGATGCGGTTGTAGACTTCCTCATCGCTATCGTCGCTTTTATTCAGCCGAAACTCGCTGCCGTCAACGATGCTGAAAAATTTATTTTTGACTTCAATCGGATCAGTCAGCTTCAATTTCTTCTCTTCCACCAAGCGGAAAATCTCCATCATTACCGGTAACTTCATGGTGCTGGCGGCGTGCACACTAACTCGTTCGTTGATCAGCAATGTCTGTTTGCTTTGCAGGTCAAAAACGGCGACGCTGACAACTTCTGCGCCGTTGGCAGCAATCAGTTTCTCGATCTGCGGTTTGGCTTGATCGAGTTTTGGTTGAGCTGTTGCTGGCGCAAACACTACGATTAGAAGCAGAATAGCGAAAACTGCGTAACGGTTCATTTTTCCTCCTGTTGATCAGAAACGACCTGGCTTGCAAAGTCTGGTGTCAGAGGATTAAAAAGTTGTCGCAGAAAAGCAACCGCAATTTGCATTTGGCAATCAGAAGCGTCTCTAATTAAAAAAGCGCCACTCTCCGCGCACATTTCGCTGTCATCCCCAGAAATTCTGGCAGCCGAGCTTCATAACGTAACCCTTCATTTTGATGGCTTTAGCACATCTTCCACAGGAGCACGATTCAATGAACTTATCCCGTCTGTTCATCGCTCGCAGTTTGACCGTCCGCACCATCGCCTTTCTGACGCTGGTCCTTCTTGTCAGTTCCTTCTTCACCACCAAACCCGGCACCGCACAAAGCAATTATTACGTCAGCACACTGGCCGGAGTTGGTTTTGCGCCCGGGTCCAGCGACGGAGTTGGTCCGACCGCCAGGTTCAATGCCCCGCTGGGCATTTGCGTGGACAAAGACGACAACGTCATCGTTGCAGATTTCCGCAATCATCGAATTCGCCGAGTCGCTCCTGACGGAACCGTAACAACCATCGCCGGTAGCATCTCCGGTTTTGCCAATGGGACTACGCTGGCTCGGTTTTACGGCCCGGCCGGCGTCGCCGTAGATAAAAACGACAACATCATTGTTGCTGATTACGGCAACAATCGAATCCGCCTGATTTCACCCAGCGGAGTGGTGTCAACGCTTGCGGGTAGCGGTCAGTACGGATCGCAGAATGGTGTCGGCGTGACTGCCAAATTCGCGAATCCGACAGGCGTGGCCGTTGACGATACTGGCAACATTTACGTGTTGGATTCGGGAACGAATCTAGTGCGAAAGATTGATACCAGCCGGTATGTTTCGACTGTTGCCGGCTATGTGAATGGTTACGCCGACGGACAAGGGTCCGCCGCAGCATTCAGCTTTTCTGGCGCAGCTCCGCAACTGACGTTCGACACGCAAGGCAATTTGATGATTGCTGATTTCTTTAACAGTCGCATTCGCCGGGTAACGCCTGATGGTGTGGTAACGACCGTTGCTGGCGGCGGAGTCGAAAAAGACGGCCCAGCGCTCCAGGCTTCATTCTTTTTTGCCACAGGCATTGCGCGCGACCGCGACGGCAATTTCATCATCGCCGATTGGCATAACGCACAGATTCGCAAATTGGACATCGCTCGAAACGTCGTGACGACCATTGCAGGCAGCGGCGTTGAAGATCACGTTGACGGCCCGTCGGAACAAGCGGCTTTTGTTCGTCCGGGCGCAGCAGCGGTGGATTCAAAAGGCAACATTTACGTCAGCGATTATTTCACGCACACCATTCGCTTACTGGGTTCGCGCATTCCGCGTCCAAGCCCTACGCCGACGGCAACACCTACGCCAACTCCAACTGCGACGCCAACACCGGTACCCACGCCGACGCCAAGCCCTACGCCAACACCGAGCCCAACGCCAACTCCCACACCGACTCCGACGCCTTCACCGACACCAATCGGCGGCACACCGCTGAATGTGATCGTCAACCCAAGCTTCGAAGACGGCACGACCAACGGCTGGCGAATTTTCACATACTATTTCGAAGGTGGTGGCGCCTCCATCGTGAATGACTCAACCGTGGTCACGGATGGCCAATACGCCTTGAAATTCCAGGCGAATGGCCGACGCTTGGTGGATAACTGCGCGCAGGATATTTCCCTGCCCCCGGGCAATTACACCTTAAGCGCGGATGTCGTTCCCAGCATAGGCACCATCGCCACCTTGGGCGTGAATTTCAACAACGGAGCGCCGGGCGTGACATCTGCTTCGCCTTCAGGACAACCAGCACATTTAAGTGTGAATTTCACCGTTACTGACGGTAGCATTCCCATCACAATTTTTGCGGTTGGCAATCAAAGCCGTTACATTCGCAGCCACTTCTATGTGGACAATTTCAGAATGGTGCGGCGGTAGCAGTAACTGACAATCAGGAAAACACATAGGCAGGATTGACAGGATTCAGCAGGATTGGCATAGAGAAGCTTGATTTCGGGCTTCTTCGATCCTGCGAAATCTTGAAAATCCTGTCTATCTTTTTATGAGCACCTCAAGAATTATCAAAGCGCCAACTGGAAACCAAATTACCTGCAAAGGCTGGCAGCAGGAAGCTGCGCTGCGCATGCTGATGAACAACCTGGACCCTGAAGTCGCAGAGCGCCCTGACGATCTGGTTGTTTACGGAGGAACTGGCAAAGCGGCGCGGAACTGGCAAGCCTTCGACGCTATTGTTCGCAGCCTGCAATCGCTTGAAAACGATGAAACGTTATTGGTGCAATCTGGCAAACCGGTCGGCATTTTTCGCACGCATGAAGACGCGCCGCGTGTCCTGATCGCAAACTCCAATCTGGTCGGACGCTGGTCGAATTGGGACGACTTCCATCAGCTCGAAAAACTCGGCCTGACAATGTACGGCCAGATGACTGCCGGGTCCTGGATTTACATCGGTAGCCAGGGAATCATTCAGGGCACGTTTGAAACCTTTGCCGCCGTGGCGGAGAAGCACTTCAATGGCTCGCTGGCAAACAAGCTGGTGATTTCAGGCGGAATGGGCGGAATGGGCGGCGCGCAGCCGCTGGCTGCAACAATGAACGGCGCGAACTTCATTGGCATTGATGTTGATCCCGAACGCATTCGGAAACGGATAGCGACTGGCTACTGCGACGAAATCACCTACAAACTGGACGAAGCGCTTTCGCTTGTGGCGGCAGCGTGTCGAAGCGGCAACACTATTTCCGTAGGCCTGGTCGGCAACTGCGCCGATGTCTTGCCGGAACTGGTCAAACGCGGGATTCGCCCGGATGTATTGACCGATCAAACCAGCGCGCACGATGCTTTGAATGGCTACGTGCCAAACGGATTGCCGCTGGATGAAGCCTTACAGCTTCGCAGCGACAAGCCGGAGGAATATGTCGAACGTTCGATGAAAGCGATGGCCAGGCACGTCCAAGCCATGTTGGAGCTGAAACGGTTGGGCGCAGTGACATTCGATTACGGCAACAACCTTCGCACCCAAGCCAAACAGGCGGGCGTGGAAGACGCCTTTGAAATTCCAGGCTTCGTGCCGGAATACATTCGCCCGTTATTTTGCGAAGGCCGTGGCCCGCTCCGCTGGGTGGCGCTGTCTGGCAATCCCGAATACATTCGCAAAACCGACGATCTGGCTTAGGAACTTTTCCCCAATGACCCTGTGCTTCATCGCTGGATGAAACTGGCGCGAGACAATGTGCAATTTCAGGGTTTGCCTGCTCGCGTTTGCTGGCTGGGATACGGCGACCGAGCGAAATTCGGAGTCGCGATGAATGAGATGGTCAAACGTGGCGAGCTTGACGCACCAATTGTCATTGGCCGAGATCATTTGGACAGCGGCTCTGTCGCTTCGCCATACCGCGAAACCGAAGCGATGCTTGACGGTTCCGATGCGATTGCCGATTGGCCGCTGTTGAATGCGCTTGTAAACACAGCCGCCGGAGCTTCGTGGATTTCAATTCACAACGGCGGCGGAGTCGGCATCGGCTATTCGCTGCACGCTGGAATGGTCGTGGTTGCCGATGGAACAGATGCGGCTTCGCGACGATTGGAACGAGTGCTGACGACCGATCCGGGAATGGGAATCATTCGCCACGTTGACGCTGGATACGACAAAGCTATCGAAGAAGCACACGAACACAGCCTGCAAATTCCGATGTTGAACAAGGAGGGTGAATGAACACAGACACGGGGCCACTTTTCAATGATCCGAACTGGCGGCGAGCCAGCGTCTGGATTGGCGGAGAACATTACGCTGAAACACTGGGCACACTGGCGATCCTGGGCGCGCCCGTTCGGCTGGGTTCTATTACCCCCGGACGATGCGATCTGGCGCCGGATGCCATTCGCCTGATTCTGAAAAAGTTCAGTTGCTTCGACATTGAAAGCGCAGCCGATTTGCGTTGGCTGAAAGCCCGCGACACGGGGAACATGGATTTTTCCTATGCCACATTGGCAGAGGTCTTCGAGCCATTAAGCAAAGCCGTCAAAAGCTGTCTGGATGACACCGATGCCGTAGCCATTTTGGGTGGCGACAATGGCATTACGCGCCCAGGAGTTCACGGGTTGGGCTTGCCGCTGGAAGATTGCGGCTTGCTGACGTTTGACGCGCATTTCGATCTGCGCGATCTGGATCTGGGACTGACCAACGGAAATCCTGTGCGCGCATTGCTAAACGATGGCTTGCCGGGAGACAACATCGTCCAAATCGGCATTCAAGGCTTCGCCAACTCCGCTGCGTATGCCGAATTCGCGCATGACGTAGGCATTTCAATCGTCACAATGGGACAAGTTCGAAGCCGCGATTTTGAAACTCTTGTGGCTGGTGCGCTGGCGCATTTGTCGGAACGAGTCAAAGCCATCTACGTGGATTTCGACATTGACGTGCTGGATCGCATTTATGCGCCCGCTTGTCCGGGTTCCCGCCCCGGAGGACTGACGCCTTGGGAATTGAAACGCGCAGCATTTTTGTGCGGTCAGCACCCTAAAGTCCGTGCAATTGATCTGGTGGAAATTGATCCCGAAAACGATATTGCCGATGCGACCGTCATGTCAGCAGCTTCGGTTTTGCTGTCGTTCGCTGCCGGAATGGTCACTCGTCTGAGGCAGAAAGATTGAGCCGGTCGCTTGCCATCATCAATTGCTCGCAGTTGGTAACGCTGGCCGGGCCGCAACGACCGCGCATCGGAGCAGAGTTGCGCGAGCTTTCAATCATTGAAGACGGCGCAATGTTCATCCGCGAAAGCCGAATTGAAAACGTCGGCAAGCGCGAAGATATCGAAGCAATTCTCACAGCCGATTGCGAAGTCATTGATGTTGGCAAACGAATCGTTTTACCCGGCTTCGTTGACGCTCATACACATCCAGTTTTTGCCGGGAACCGCGCAGCAGAATTCGAACTGCGAGCCAGCGGCGCGACCTATGAACAGATTGCTTTGGCGGGTGGTGGCATTCGCTCGACGGTCAGAAAAACCCGGCAGGCGAGCGAAGACGAATTGGTCGAATCCGGCAAGCGATACGCCAATTGGTTTCTACGCTGCGGCACCACTACAGTCGAAGCCAAATCAGGTTATGGATTAACCACTGAAGATGAATTGAAAATGCTGCGCGCAATTCGGCGGCTGAACGACGAAACACCGCTTAGTTATGTGCCGACGTTTCTTGGCGCGCATATTGTTCCGGACGAATTCAAAGACAACCATTCAGCTTATGTTGATCTGATCGTTACAGAAATGCTGCCGCGCATCGCCGAAGAAAAGCTGGCCGAGTTCTGCGACGTGTTTTGCGAAGCAGGCGCGTTTAGCGTCGAAGAGTCACGGCGGATTTTGATGGTTGCCAAACAGCAGGGCTTGAAGTTGAGAGTTCACGCTGACCAGCTTTCGCTTGGCGGAGGCTCGGCTTTGGCAGCAGAACTTGGAGCAACTACAGCCGATCATTTGGAACAAGCTGACAAAACTGCAATCCACCATCTGCAATCCGCAAACGTTCAGCCTGTCTTACTTCCCTGCTCGGTTTTGATGATTGGTTCCAGCCGATATGCCAGTGCACGCGCAATGATCGAAGCTGGTTTGGCTGTCGTCATTGCCACGGATTTCAATCCTGGTTCGTCGCCCGTGGCTTCGATGTTGCTGGCGCTGACGCTTGCTTCAACGCAGATGAAGATGACTCCCGCTGAAGCAATCTCAGCGGCGACGATCAACGCGGCTTATAGTTTGAACAGAGGAAATGAAATCGGCTCGCTGGAACCTGGCAAGCGAGCCGATTTTGTCATTCACGATTGCGGCGATTACCGCGAACTGGCTTACTTCGCGGGGCTGGAACATCCTTGGGCTGTTTATGTCGGGGGCAAATTGGTAACAGTCGGCAAGTAGTCAACTTAACCCGCCACCAACAGCAAAACTTCTTGTTAAAGCCTCACATGCAGACCATCTGAGTCAAAAACTATTCCATCCAGCATCTGCACTTTGCGATCCGCC
>CAZXHW010000184.1:0-11204 GCA_964639915.1 uncultured Heliomicrobium sp. | reverse complement strand
ACGGCGATTTCAGAGACCTCTTGCAATGGTGGTTTGAGGCACTTCCATTTCTAATCTCCACAAGTTATGATCTCTATACGTCGCCCTAATAAAGACTCAAACTCAAGACAAGAAAAGATTTCCCGGTTCGTGTATGCAAAATTTTCACTCACTGTTTTTTGAGTGTATTGTTTTCGGCAACTTTGAGCAAAATACCTAAACTCTTTGGTGCAAGCTTTTCTTGTAAAACGTTCATAGGACATACCCTTAGTACATTACCGCTGTTGCTGGCATTATGTTTGCTACGCTAAATGTGACAATTAGTCATGACATTTTTGCGGTAATCTCAAAAACTCCAATTTTAGGGGGAAAAGAACAATGAAAAAGATTCTGATTGGTTTGCTGTTGTGTGGATTCGTTACTGCCATGAGCGCGATTGCTTTGGCTCAGGACAAAACTGACCAAAGCCAAATTCTGAAAGTGCCTGCGGGAACAAAGAAAAAACTTTCTGGTGTGATTTTGAATCGTGAAGCGGATAACGTCATTCTTCGCGACCAAACTGGAGGCGATTACGTCATCGCTTTAACCGGAAGCACGAAAGTCGAAGAGAAAAAAGGCAATCCGTTTCGTGGATCGAAGAAATATGCTGTGACACAATTACAGCAAGGCTTGAACGTTGAAATCGAAGGTCGAGGCGATTCGGATGGAAAGCTGGTTGCGGAAAAAATCAAATTCAAAGACGACGCGCTGGTTATGGCAACGACTGTGAACACCCGCATGAAACCAGTCGAAGCCAGTGTGGATTCACAAGGAAAACGAATTGACCAGGTTGAGACCAATGCTCAACGCATTGCGGGCCAAATTGATGAATTGGCAGCCGTTTCTAATGCTGCTCGCGGTGGGGCGAAAGCAGCCCAGGATACGGCTGATGCCGCAGTTGTAGGGGTCGAAGCAACCAACAAACGAATTGATTCGTTGGTTTCAAGCCTGGACGATTACGAAGAAAAGCCTGTTGTTTTCGTCAACTTCAAGGTGAATAGCTACAAGCTTTCTCCGGAAGCGATGCAGACGTTGGATGAAGTTGCCAACCAAGCCAAGGTTCAAAAGGCCTTTTTTATCGAAATCACAGGGTTTGCCTCTGCAGATGGCAAGGCTGATGTGAACAAAAAGCTGAGCCAGAATCGCGCAGAAGCTGTCGTTCAATATCTGGCCGACAATCACATGATTCCATTGCGCCGGATTATTACGCCGCATGGTTACGGCACCTTGAATCCTTTGGAAGACAATGCAACCCGTGAAGGTCGTGAAAAGAACCGCAGGGTTGAAGTCCGATTGCTGGTTAACAAGGCTGTTAACGCGCCACCGCCACCGGTCGAAGTTCGCAAAACCAGCTCCACCGGATCGGGGCAATAAGCTGACAGCAAGCTGAGTTTGATTACTGAGAATTGATGTCGTGGCAACGAGTGGTGGCGGCATTCGGTCGCTTACCACTCTTTTTTATTTGCGGGTGAAAATTACAGAAGAAAAGGGAGGGTAGCGTGATGAGAAGCAAGGTACGTTTTCTGAAAGCTCTGCTCTTATTGTTTATTGGCATTTTGTTGGGATTGCCAGGATTAATCGCCGTTCAAGTTTCAGGCCAGGAAAAAGCTCAGACTTCCGGTCAGACGCAATCCAAACCACAAACCCAGCCGGCTGGGCAAACTGAGCGCCCTCGTCGCGTTTCGGATGCCACCAAATCTGATGCAACCAAGGTTGAGCCGTCAAAGGACGAAACAGCCAAAACCAAAGAAGCCAATCCCTCTACTACTTCGCCATCTTCAACGACGTCCGGCGTTAAACCTGCGGAAAATCAGCAACAACCGATTTCTGGTCAAGCCCAGGACCAGCAACCACCCAAAAAACAGCCTCCAGTAAAACAGCCCGATCCTGAACCGGAAACAATTCGCATTAGTTCGCGTTTGGTCACGGTCCCAGTGTCTGTAACAGACGCCAATGGCAACCCGATTCGCAATCTGACTGCCGAAGATTTTGTAATTGAAGAAGATGGCGTTGCGCAGCCAGTGCAAACGATGGGTGAACCGGGCAAAACGCCATTGGAAATGGTGTTACTTTTTGATGTGTCGCGCAGTATCCGGGCTCGCTTTGATTTCGAGCGTGAAGCTGCGAGCCGCTTTGTCCATCAGGTTCTCAAACAAGGAGATGGCATTTCGATCTTTGCCATCGGCACAACTCCCAAATTGGCGGTCGCCCGTACCGATAATGTCGAAAAAGCGGTTACAGGTGCTATGGGTATTCAGCCGACCGAAGACTCAACCGCCTTTTATGACACGATCGTTAAGGCGGCTCAGCACATCAATGACTCGTCCAATCCGGAAGTCCGCAGAGTCATGGTAGTTCTTTCCGATGGAGAGGACACCAACAGCGTGCGCTTTAAGTTGGGAGACGCGTTGACCGAACTGCAACGATCCGAATGCTTATTTTATTCAATCAACCCAAGCGGCCCTTCGATCTTTCTAAACCGGATCAGCGTTAAAGGACAGGACGGTATGTTCAAGCTGGCAACGGACACCGGCGGAATGGCTTTTTTGCCGGATAAGATCGAAGACCTGACGCAGGTTTTCAATCAAATTGCTGCGGAACTTCAGGCGCAATACCTGCTTGGATATTATTCCAGCAATGAAACCAACGACGGAAAGTTCAGACGGATTAAAGTCAAGGCAGCGAAAAATGCTGAACTGCGCATCCGCGCGCGAAACGGGTATTTCGCCCCGAAGGAATAATATTTTCAAGAGAGCCTCGGCCATTAAACAAGCCGAGGCTCTCTTTTACTACTCACCCGCCTTACTCCAGTCCAATTCAACGGCAACCAGTTGACTCTCATTTCCTGTCCAAAGGTATTCAACGACCGCCCGCAATTCAAAGTGAGGATTCAAGTTGACTTTCTTTTTAGCCAACTAGCGCTCTAAAGTGAATCTGTGTAGAATGCCTCACTGCTTCGTTGGGAGCGCAATCGAAAGCAGGCAATACAAATCATAAGAAGTTGCGGGAGAAGCGGGCAATTATTGAATTTCGCAGCTTTTTCAATCGCGGAAAAAATTGGTGGGAGCAATAGATATACTGAAAGTTCAAGAGTTTTCGCTTCAGCGGAGGCCAATGCAGCTATGATTCGATGTTATCACTGCGGCACTGACAATCTGGATGGCTCTGAATACTGCGACGAGTGCGGGACAAAACTCGCTGCGGCAGGCGCAGCGAAGCCGTCATTCGCACCACCGCCATCTTTTCAATCTCAAATGGTAACCAGCGTGGCACCACAATCTCCAATTCCGCCACCGCCGTCGTTTACCCGTGACACGGTAACGCCGAAACCTGCAACGCCTTACACGCCGCCACCGCCGCCAGTTCCACAATACGCGCAACCACCAACACAAGCTCCGACACCGCCGCCTTCTCCGGCAGCAGTTCCCCAATCAAGCGTGCCTGTGCCGCCAATTCCTGTCAGTACAAGCGTGGCTCCGTTGAGTCAGACAGCAACGTTTAATGGTCCGACTGGCAGTTTGCGGGGAAATCCGTATAGCCCGGAGAGCGGGAAACAATCGGCGATGAGCGCCTCTACTCCTCCGGTTGCGGAAGCCCCGGCTGTGCGCGCGAAACTGATCATCCTGCGCGGGGGAAAAATCGGGAAAGAATTTCCAATTGTCGGGACTGATGCTTTGATTGGGCGATGGGACGCGGATGGCGGCATTTTTCCGGATGTGGATTTGGATCAGGATGATCCTGAGGCGAAAGTTTCTCGCCGCCACGCGCGGATTCAGTTTTTAAACAATCAATATTTGATCGAAGATATGGGTAGCACAAACGGCACATTTATAAACCGTGGGCCACGTTTGTTGCCCGGTATTAAACAGCCTTTGAACAACGGCGATGAAATCATTGTCGGTAAAACGTTTTTGAAGTTTGTCTTGAATTAGTCAAACAACCACCTGCCGATCGCGCAGATTGCGACGATGGCGATGAGCCACAGATGCTGAAAGCGTCGAATGATTTAACGAGCCGACTCTCAGATTCGTGTGATCAATCAGATTGGCAGGCTTCATCACAATTTGAGTTATGGCATTTTGTCCCGAATGTGGAGCAAAAACCACAGCCGGTGACCCATACTGTGGCGAATGTGGCGCCTGGCAAGATTCACCGAGTAATCATACGGTCGCACCGGCCAGCCCGGCGCGCACCGGAGTTATGAGTATGACCGCTTCCGGTAATACCCCAACAGGAATTCAACTCGCATCCGGCACGCTGCTGGTGGAGCGTTACAAGATTGTCCGGCGCATCGGCGGCGGCGGCATGGGTTCCGTCTATTTGGCTGAAGATCAAAATCTGGCCAACCGCTCTGTCGCGGTGAAAGAGATGATCGAAATGTTCGCCGACGAGTCTTCGCGGGTGAAAGCCATCGAAGACTTCAAACGCGAATCCGAGTTGCTGGCAAAACTTGACCACCCATCCATCCCGACCATCTACCAATACTTCTTTGACTCCGAACGCGGCCGTTACTATTTGGTGATGAAGTACATTGATGGCGGCGATCTGGCCGCTTGGCAGCGGGCAGCGGGCGGAAAGGTGGACGAGCTAACGGTAACGAAATGGGCCATAGATGCTTGCGACGTGCTTGAGTACATTCACTCGCAGAATCCGCCGATCATTTACCGGGACCTGAAACCGGCCAACCTGATGATTGATGGCCGAACGAATCGGATCATGTTGGTGGATTTCGGGATTGCGCGTTTCGTGTCTCCTACGCAAAAAGGCGTGACGGCCATTGGAACGATGGGTTACGCCCCACCGGAATTGTTTGCCGGAAACGTCCAGAAAAGCTCGGACATTTACTCGCTCGGCGCGACAATGTTCCATCTGCTGACGGGGCAGGACCCGCAAGACAATCCGCTGCTGATTTTTGATTTTTCCAAAAACCCCAAACCGCGTCAGATCAATCCGGCAATCACGCCGGAAATGGAAGATTTGATCTGCCGCGCGGTGGAACACAAACCGGAAGCACGTTTTGCATCCGCCAAGGAATTTGGCAAGGAATTACAAACACATCTTCGACTGATGCAGGAAGGCCGCCGAGGCGCAGTCGGCGTCGCCAATCTTTACGAAACCGCGCAAAGTTTTGGCCCGGTGAACACCTGCGTTAATTGCGCGCACGAACTGGCTCAAGATGATGTGTTCTGCGCCTATTGCGGCACTCGCCAGCCGACCAAAAAGACCACGGCCAAGTTGATTGTGATGGGAACCAGCGAAATGAGCGCGCAATTCCCACTCAACATTGAAGGCGAAAGCCTGATTGGCCGGGTAGATCCCAATCGTGGCATCAGGCCGGAAGTAGATCTATCAAAATACGATCCTTCCGCGCGAGTTTCGCGACGACATGCCCGTATCGTCGCTCAAGGCGCCAAGTTCTACATTGAAGACCTGGGCAGCGCCAACGGTACAATCGTTAATGGCTCACTGAAGCTTTCACAAGGCAAGCCGCATATGCTGATCAGCGGCGATGAACTCAAGCTCGGCGAAACAACACTCAAGTTCGTTGTGTCGTAACACAAACTACATCCGGAGCTTTCTGAGTTCTGACAAGATTCATTGCTATGGCAAACCCCAAACATGACGACGAGGCAGACCTGCCAAGTCTTCCCAGCTTAAATGCGCGTTGTAGCGCTTTTTTGCTGGATTACATTTTGACGCTCTTCCCTCTTTCCATGACTCTGGCTCTGGCCTTTTTCGTCAAGCGCAAGCTGATGGAGCCGGAAGTCGGGGGCTTCTTCCAATACGTCGGATATGTACTGGTCATCGGCGTCATCTTTTTCAACTGGGTGTACAGTTATGTGCGCTACGATGGGCAGAGCTTCGGGAAGCGTTTCGTCGGGTTGCGCGTTGTACGAGCGGACGGTCAGCCGATGAATTATCAAACCGCCCTGATACGCCTGCTGGTTTACCTGGTTTCGATGCTTTTTGCCGGACTGGGCTTTTTATGGATGCTTTGGGACGAAGATCAGCGCGGCTTGCACGATAAAATTGCGAAAACCCTGGTCATCAAGGAATGACCAGGTTCCTCCTCTGCGGCGAAGTATTGTTATATGAAGTACGGCTTGCCGACTGTCTCCAGCAGTCAGCCAAGCAGCAATTTTGAACTAGTAGTTTGAAAACGCGCCAACTCCCACCGCGAAATTGCGCTCTCCTAGCGGGCGTAACTGGCGTTACCGGCGCGTTTTCTGAGGAATAAGGCTATGACCATGAATTACTGTGGTAGATGCGGAGCGGCCAACGGCACTGCTGCGCGTTATTGCCGTCAATGTGGGGCAGAATTACATAATCAGGCGGCGGTTTCTTCTTCTTCCACTCCGCTCAATGTGGAATTTTCCGCGCGTAGCGCATCCAAAGAACTTCGCAGCGCGAAACTGGAAAGCTTCGCGCCTGTGTCTCAGCAAGATAAAGCGGACACGGGAAAGTTGACCCAGCCCACGCCGAAACCCAGAGAAACCTCGGCGCAATCGGCGACCGAAACACCGCAAGCAATTGACAATGAAAGTAACGACCCTAAATCAATCAGTGAATCGCTGAAACGCCTTCGTGCTTCAGGTCCATTGCTTGTGGAAGCGGTCAAAAAAAAGCAGGAACGCATTAATCAAATTATTTCAGAATCAATCGAAGGCAAGAATGAAGGAAAAAGTGACAGCAAATCCGGTCACTTAAACCAATCCAAACCGGCAGTGCCCGCAGTTCAAACTCAAATTGCGCCATCTGCCAAAACACAATTCGCATCGGTTTCTTCGTCACAAAGCACTTCTGTAGCTCACCGCAGGGCAACAGGATCGCTGATGCCGTCAGCTTCGCGCGGGGCAGAAACAAATGGCAGCGGCCAACTTCCGCCGCAAGGTCCCTCCTCGGTTCTGGCGCAGGCTTCTGGCCTGGAAAAGAATCCGAATCTGGGGTCGAAATTGCGCATGAGCTTGATCGCGGCGTTGGTCATAATCGCCGCCAGCGGATACTTTCTGCTGCGGGATCGCCTGTCGGCTCCATCACGATTGCTGGGCGCTGGTAGAAATCTCAAAAGCGTAGATGAACAAAGTTCAGATCTGGTCAAGCTTGCCCAACGCGACCGCGAGCAAGGCCACTATGATACCGCCATCGGCTATTTCCAAAATGCGTTGGTGCTGACGCCGAACAATCTGGAAACTCGATTTCTGCTGGCGCAAACCCAGCTAAGCGCCAAACAGACAGATGACGCATTGCGGAATTACAGCGCCATCCTGCGCGCGGTTCCGGAGCATCTGGAAGCACGGTTGCAAATCGCTGAAATACACCGCTCCAACGGAAATTGGGCTGCGGCCCTGCCAGAATACAAACGAGTCATTGCCTTTGACCAGACAACACCGCAAGCCGCGTTCGCGCTTGAAGCAATTGAAACGTATCTGGGAGGCAAAGTTGCGCCTGAAACAGCAACGCCTCGCCGAAACAGCACTGTCGCAATTAAAAAGCCTGTTGATCTGCCACAAGAAACAGCGAAAGCCAATGTTTCGCTTTCGTCTCCGCTTATGTCTTCAATTGCTGGCATCAAGCCTCCTGTTGCGAATCGTCCTGAGGAAAAACCTGATCCGCGGTTTGTGGCTGACGGACACAAAAAGCTGGGATTACGGTATTACAACGTGCGCGAATATCCCGCCGCGATCAAAGAATTCCTTTCGGCGTATCGGCTGAATTCCGAAGACAAAGACCTGCTGTATTTCATCGGATCTTGCTATTACGGGTTGGAGCAATTTGCGCTGGCGCACGATTACTTCAAACGCGTGGATGGCGGCAACTACGTGGGCGTATCTCAATCCAACGCAGCGCGAACCGAGAAAGCTGCTAAAGAGGAATACAAACGTCGCCAGTTGATGAAAGGCGATCAACTCAACCAGGTTAAGATTGACCCGAATCAGAAAAACAAAGGAACTCTAAACGGGCTTGAATAAATCCGGATTGAGGGATGTAGAGAGTGAGGGAAAGAGAGAGAATCTGATCCTCATCCCCCCTTCCCTTCGTCCTTCCTTCTCTCCCTCAAGCGCAATCTCCTATGCCACGATTAATCGTTCGCTCCACACCATCACACGGCGATTCAGTTGTCGAGTTGAACCGGTTAAGAACCACCATTGGCCGCTCGGCGCGTAACGATTTATGTGTCGAAGATCCATTCGCTTCGCGGTTGCATGCGGAAATCCGTCGCAGAGGAGATGCGTTCTGGATCAGCGATCTGGGCAGCGCCAATGGAACGCTGATAAACGGGAAGCGGCTTACCTCGCAGTTACAACTCAATGACCGCGACATTGTGCGGATCGGCGAAACTGAAATTGAATATTCCGAACGCGCCGATACGGCTCCAGCCCGATCCAGAACCAGCATTTTATTTTCCGACAGCAGCTTTGCTCCCACTCCTGAAGCGACCATTGTCGCTGGCGCGCGCAATTCCGCAGCGAATCTGCTGTCGTCCATTGACAGCGCACAACGTTCTTCGCTCACAGCGCCTCCTGACATCACGCAAATTCAAACGTTTGTGCCTGACAAGTCTAAGCCTGTTCCGCAAGAGGACATGCTAAGCCTCATTAGCCGCGTCAGCCTGACCTTGCTGTCGCCACTTTCGCTGGACGATACCTTGCAGCAGATGCTGGAGTGCGTATTTGAAGTTCTTTCAGCAGACCGCGGGTATGTCATGTTGCTGGAACAGCCTGAAGGGGATCCTAAAGCCGCACCCGAACTGGTTTGCCGCGCAATCAAGGCGCGAATGCACATGAACACCGCGCAGCAGAATGTTCAGATCAGCCACTCGATTACAGAACAGGTTCTGAAACAATGCACTTCCGTGTTGACGTTCGACGCTCAGCAAGACCCACGGTTTCAGGAACGCCAATCTATCGTGCTTGGCGGAGTGCGATCTGTGATGGCAGTGCCGTTGGCGGTCGCAAATCGTGTGTCGGGGATGGTTTACGTTGACAGCCCGTATCAAACCAACCGCTTTACTGAGCGTGACCTGCAATTGCTGACTTTGATTGCTGGCGTGGCTGCAATCCGAATCGAAAACGTTCGTTTGTTGGAAGTTCAGCAGGAACAGAAACGCCTGGCCAACGAATTGGCTGTGGCCAGCGAGATTCAACTTCGTCTTCACCCAGCGTCTCCGCCTGCGATTGAAGGATACGAAATGATCGGCGTCAGCTTTCCCTGCTACGAGGTCGGAGGAGATTACTTCGACTTCATCGAAAAGCGGGACGGTCGGCTGGTAGTTGCGCTGGGCGACGTTTCTGGCAAAGGAACCGGAGCTGCACTGTTGATGTCCTCGGTTCACGCAGCGGTTCGCGCACAGGCAACAACTCGCCTGTCAGCCAGCGAAATCGTGGGCGAAATCAACCAATACATCTACGACAACACTCCGTCCAATCGCTTTGTCACGATGTTTTACAGCGAGCTTGACCCACGAACGCATCAATTGACTTACATCAATGCCGGCCATAACTCGCCACTGCTGGTGCGAGCCAATGGAGAAGTGACAAGCCTGGACATTGGTGGTTTTCCAGTCGGCATTACTCCCTTCTGTGATTACCGCGAAGGCTGGGCGGAATTTGGGCCGGGTGACGTATTGGTAATTTACTCAGACGGAGTTACGGAAAGCCTGAGTGAAGAAGGCGAAGAATTTGGCGAATCGCGCCTGATCGAAATCGTTCAGCGCAATCGAGGGCGAACATCTGCAGGATTGCGTGATCGAATTGATGAGGCTTTGGCTAAATTCGGCGGCAAAGCCAAAACCGTAGACGACCTCACCCTGGTTATCGTCAAACGCAAAAACCTGGAAGAATAATTTTGGGTTTTGGATTTTGAATTTCTTCTGAATTCAAAATCCAAAACCCAAAATTCAAGATTGATCCTCATGGCCGCGCTGCAATACTTCATTCTGGTGCCTTTGCTTTCCCTGCTGCCGTGCGCGCTGTGGCTTTGGTATTTTTCCAGCCGCAGCCGCTATAAACAGTTATCGGGAAAAGTTTTAGGGCTGACCTTCCTGTTCGGCGCGGTGGTTACACTGCCTGCTCTCACCTTTAACCAAATTGGCAAGGTATCTTTGTTCGCTTTGGTGGGAGAAACCCATCTTTCCCAGTTGCTGCTGTTTATTTTGATCGTCGGGCCAGTTGAAGAAGGCTTGAAGCTGCTGGCGGTGTATTTTTATGCGTATCGCCGCCCGGAATTCGATGAGTCACTGGACGGGGTGATTTACGGCGCAGCCGCAGCGCTGGGATTTGCAGCCGTCGAAAACGTATTTTATCTGGCGCAAAACGATCCGATGCTGGTGCTGCTGAGAGGCCCGCTGTCCAACCCCGGACATGCCTTGTTTTCAGCCATCTGGGGCATGAGCTTGAGCCGTGCCAAAGCCAAGCCAAATTTATTCAGCCAACGGTTCCCGGTCATTATTCAAGGCTGGCTGTATGCTTCTTTGCTTCATTCGCTGTTTGATGTCTTGTTGGCGGCGGCTTCCCGCGTCAGCCTGTTGTTTTTCGGTGTGCTTGTCGCGCAAATGATTGCGCTGTTTTTCTGGGTGCGCTCGCGAATCAAATTCCACAGCGATACTTCGCCGCACCGCGAAGGCACGCTGTTGTTGCCGACTCGCCGCTACTGCAACGAATGCGGGTCCAAAGGCACAGCCGGAATGCGTTGTCCAAAATGCAGCGCTTTTATTCCCGAATCGGAAGAGCTGGAGTTGTGTCCAATCTGCACAACGCTGCAACGCCCTGGAGCGAAGTTCTGCGCTCGCTGCGGAGCCAACATCAAACTTCCTGCCAAAGAAAACCTGGATACGCGGCCGCATTTCGTTAACGTTTCGCCTGAAGGCGAAGAGCGCATCGCTTACATTTTAAATTCCAGCGAAATTCAGATTGGCCGCACCCTCAACAATGCATTTGTCATCGAACACCCATCGGTTTCCAAACGCCATGCCCGCATCGTGGCTGAAGATGATGAATATTCGCTATACGATTTAGGCAGCAGCAACGGAACCTTCGTTAATGGCAAACGAGTCAGCGAAACAAAGCTGGAAGATGGCTGCGAAGTTCGTTTTGGACGTGCTCACTTCATTTACCGCTCACGGGTTGCTTACGACAATGAGTAGTTTGTCCATCCATTAGGTTCAATCATAGACAACCAATTGACCT
>CAZXHW010000183.1:4136-11210 GCA_964639915.1 uncultured Heliomicrobium sp. | reverse complement strand
AGACCACACGCGGCGAAAATCTGTCAAGATTTGCAGGCCTAATTGATTCGCGCAGCTTCAATTCCACCGGCAAAATCAGGCTTTGGGCTTGGGCAAACTCGCAATTCATGGCGCCAATCAGCAAGCGATACGCCTGGCTGCCAATCTCGTACATCGGCGTGGCGACTGTCGTCAGGCTTTTGTGCGTAAACTCCCCGACCGCAGTGCCATCAAAACTGACAATCGAAACTTGCTCCGGCACTTTGACCCCGGCTTCATCAAAAAACCGCAGCAAGCCGACGGCAACCAAGTCGCTGAATGCCACAATCGCCGTGGGCTTTGCGCCCTTCACGGACCACATTCGTTTAGCAGCTTCGTACCCTCCAGCAAATGTCAGATCGCAACGCTCAATCAGCGCTTCGTTTTGATCCAAACTCAGTTGCCGTGCAAACCGTTTGAAGGCGGTCAGTCGCTGCCGAATTGGCAGCATTGCCGGTCGGCCGGAAACATAGGCCACGCGACGATGTCCGCGCTCCGCCAGGGCTTCGACAACCATACGAACTCCGGCGGTGTAGTCTGCGGCGACCTGATGAAAGATCGGCGGTCGCAATTCGCGGTTAATCAGCACAACATCAAAATCAGTGTCACGAATCAGACTTTGCCAAAATGGCGGCAGCTTTGGCCGCTCGCTGGTGAACGGCGGCGCGGCAATGATGCCGCCAACGTGCAAACCCATCATATCGCGCACTCGTTCCGTATACCGATCCATGTCGTAAGAGCCATTGGCCAGCAAGACGTGATAATTTTCGGCGCTGGCTTTATCTTCAATTGCGCGTATCACTTCGGCGTAGTAAAGATCGGAGCTGTTAGGAACGATTACGCCAAGCAGGTTCGATTTGCCTGTCGCCAACGCACGGGCTACGTGGCTTGGTTTATAACCGAGCTTGTCCATGGTGGCGCGTATGCGCTGCTTGGTTTTCAGAGAAATGCGCGGGTGATCGCGCAAGGCCAGCGAAACTGTCATTGCCGAAAGGCCAAGTTTGGCGGCGACATCACGAATTGTGACCTTCTTTTTCAAGCGGATTTAGACTCGGTTTTGACAGCAAGGTTGAATCGGTGGACGACAATCGTAAACTAGCACAGCTTCCATCTAGCGAACAGCGCGAGGTTTTCCGAAAGATGCGAATCATCAATTTTCCCAACGACGACCACCATTTAATCGAACAGGCTGCTCAGATTTTGGTCGAAGCCTTCAATGAACATTGGCCCGATGCCTGGCCAACGATTGAAGACGCCAGAGAGGAAGTCAGTGCTTTTTCTGCCAAAGACCGGATCAGCCGGTTCGCAGTTGAGGATAACGGAGCGTTGCTGGGCTGGATTGGCGCTCTTGAAATGTATGATGGCAAAGTTTGGGAGTTGCATCCGCTGGCCGTCCTGCCAGCGGCACAAGGCCAAGGCATTGGCCGCGCGCTGGTCAAAGACCTGGAAATTCAGGTTGCGGATCGTGGTGGGCTGACGTTATGGCTGGGCAGTGACGATGAAGATGCGATGACTTCGCTGGGCGGGATTGATCTTTATCCGAACCCGCTGGAACATCTGGCCAACATCAAAAACCTGCGCCGTCACCCTTACGAGTTTTACCAGAAAGTGGGCTTTGTCATTGCGGGCGTAATGCCGGACGCAAATGGTTTCGGCAAACCTGATATTTTTATGGCCAAGCGCGTCGCTCAAGACAAGGAGTAAGCTGTGTTCCAATTGAAAGTTGACGACGAAATGGAAATCCGAATGCTGGAAGAGGCAGACACTGAAACGATCTTTGCCTTGGTGGATCGTAACCGCGAGCATTTGCGCCAATGGCTGATCTGGGTGGATCGTTCTGATTCCCCCGAAGTCACTCGGCATTTCATCAAAGAGTCCAAACGACAATACGAAAACAAGGAAGCCCTGTCGGCTGGCATTTGGCTCAACCAAGAACTGGTCGGCGCAATTGGCGTCGTTCAGTATGATTGGTACAACCGGAAAATGGAACTCGGTTACTGGGTTTCGAATGATCATCAAGGCAAAGGCATCATCACGCGAGCAGTCATAGCCATGATCAACGATGCGTTCGATAATTTGGGGCTAAATCGAATAGAGATTCAGTGCGCCGCAGGTAACACGCGCAGCCGGGCAATTCCTGAACGATTGGGCTTCAAACAGGATGGCGTCATGCGCGAAGCCGGTTTACTCAGCGGCGAATTTGTGGACAAAGTGATTTACTCCATGCTGGCCAGCGAATGGAAAGGCGGCAGAAAATAATCCTATGACTTCAACTCTGGAACTGCGCGAAGCCGCGCTGAAAATCTTTCATCAGACTCTGGCGACAATTGATGCCGAAACCGTTGTCAGCACACACTTGAAATTGGCTGGCGACCGGCTTTCCATCAATGATGAAGTTTGCGACTTGTCGAAATTTTCCCGCTTGTTGGTTATCGCCATCGGAAAAGCAAGCGTGCCAATGGCTCGCGCCGCAGAAAAGGTTTTGGGTGAACGAATTACCGACGGGCTGGTAGTCACAAGCGCTGTGATTGGAAGCGCGCCGCAATTGCCCGTGCTGATCGGAGGCCACCCGATTCCGAACGCCGCCAGTCTGGAAGCCGCGGCGCAAGCGCTGGCGTTGCTTCGCCAGTATGATTCTCCGCAGACGCTGGTTCTGTTTCTGATTTCCGGCGGAGGTTCGGCCATGTTCGAGCAGCCGATTGATCCGGCGATCACTTTGGACGATCTGCAATCCGTCAACAAAACCCTGGTCAATTGCGGAGCAGTGATCAATGAAATGAACATCGTCCGGCGGCATTTGTCGGCTGTAAAAGGTGGCAAGTTGGCCGCGGCGGCTCCGCATTCGCGGCAGATTTCGCTCTATATTTCGGATGTAAATAGCGACGATTTGACGACTGTGGCGTCCGGGCCGACGCTGCCCAACAGTTCAACAGCCCAAGACTTTCAGCGAATTGTTGAGCGCTATAACTTGATCAATCAGTTTCCAGCAACCGTTGTTGGCAGTTCCGCTTTTAGACCATCTAGAGTGGCAATGCAGTCGCTTGAAAGCAAAACGCATGGTTCTCATCACCTCTTGATGGACAATCGCCAGGCGATGCTGGAAGCCAAACGAATCGCTGAGCGCGATTTCGAATTGATTGTCGAGCTTGCCGAAGATCAGGTCGAAGGCTACGTCGAAGCGATGATGCAGGCGCACATTGAACGAATCGTACTGCTGCAAGCTAAGCATCGTGGCAAAGCCGTTTGTTTGATTTCAGGTGGCGAGGCGATTTGTCCGGTTCGTGGCAACGGACAAGGCGGGCGCAATCAGGAATTTATCCTGCGTGCGGCGCTCCAAATGGACGTATTTCAAACAGATAACGTTGTAGCGCTGAGCGCCGGAACTGACGGAATTGACGGCCACAGTCCGGCAGCAGGAGCCATTGCCGATACAGGAACCATTCGCCGCGCAGCCGCCCAAGGAATTTCTGCCGAAGCGCATCTAATTAATAGCGACTCTTACAATTTCTTCCGAGCGATAGGCGACGCCATCATCACCGGCCCAACTGGAAACAACGTCCGCGATTTGAGAATTCTGCTGGCAAATTAACAGCGCCCATTCGCTTTTCGCCAACAGCCATGTAAAATCGAAGTTAAATCACGACACTACTTTCAAGGAATCTGAATGAAGACGCTGCTTTACTCTGCCTATGATCGGCTGGAAATCGCGGAAGCGCCCGACCCGCACCCCGGTGAGGGCGAATTGCTGTTACGCGTTTCAGCTTGCGGAATCTGCGGCAGCGAACTGGAAGCGTTTCGCAATCGCAGTCCCCGCCGCGTGCCGCCGCTGGTTTTAGGCCATGAATTCTGCGGCGAAGTCATGGATACCGGACGCGGCGTGTCCAATTTCAAAACGGGCCAGCGAGTGGTTTCACATGCGCTGATCGGTTGCGGCGAATGCGTGCGTTGCCGACGCGGTGAAATGAATTTGTGCGCCGGTCGGCAAGTATTCGGCATGCAGCGTCTAGGAGCGTTCGCGGAATTCATTGCCGTGCCGGAAAAGGTCGCTGTCGCCTGGCCAGCTCATCTGCCTGCCGAAGCCGCCAGCCTGACAGAAGTGCTGTCCAATGGCGTTCATGTCGTCAATCTGTCCAAACGGCTCAATCCGCGCAAGGTTGTAATCCTTGGCGCTGGACCAATCGGACTGATGACACTTCAGGCGTTTCAGGCGTTGACCGAAGCGGAAGTCCTGATCAGCGAGATCATTCCCGAAAGACTTGAGACAGCGATTAAACTCGGCGCAAAGCAAACGATCAATCCGAATATGGATGACCTTCAAAATGCTGTGCTTGATTGGACAGACGGCGAAGGCGCGGATGTAGTGGTGGATGCAGTCGGTTTGTCGGTAACCAAACAGCAGTCGTTTCCGGCAACACGACCTGGTGGCGCAACGGTTTGGATCGGCACGCACGAAAATACAATCACGTTGGATTCTTACGACATCACGTTATCCGAACGCTGCGTACAAGGAAGTTACGGAGCGACGATGGCAGAATTACAACTTTCCGTTGATTTGCTAGCCAGCGGAAAAGTTGACGGCACAAGCTGGATTAAAGCATTTCCGCTGAGCGAAGGCGTCACGGCCTTCGAGCGGATGCTGGCGGCGCAAGGCGATGACATCAAAGCTGTCTTGTGCCCATAACTTACTCACATTTTTAACGCATCAAGGCTTCTCGATTGATCAAAGAATTAACGAAGAATTTATCCCACTTTGATGCGAGGTAGCTGCTGGGATTGTTATTGTCGCAGCTCAATTCGAATATCCATAAACAACCAGAACTCACGGAGGAATAATGAGAAGTTCTATTACCCTCACTTGCCGGTACACTAGGCTGGTGATTTCATTGCTGGCAGTTTTTCTGCTTGCCCCTGCAGCTTATGCTCAATTCGATACGGCGACGGTGCTCGGCACAGTCACTGACCCTACTGGTTCGGCCATTCCTGGCGCAACCATCACCTTAAAAAACACGGCAACTGGCGTCACTGTTACTGCCCAGACGGACGAAAATGGTAACTACCAGTTTTTCAACGTCAAAATCGGTCAGTACCAAGTGGCCGCTGAAGCACAAGGCTTTTCTCGCGGGTTGGCCGAAAACATTCAGGTCACGGTGAATGCGCGTCAGCGCGTTGACTTATCGCTGAAAGCGGGCGCGCTAAGCGAAACCGTTAACATCTCGGCGGAATCGGCCCAGTTGCTCGAAACTGAAACCAGCGCTCGTGGACAGATCATTACGCGGGAACAGATCGTCAATCTGCCGCTGAATGGTCGCGCTTACGCCGATCTGGCACTCCTGTCGCCCGGCGTGCGTAAATCAGTGCTGAACAATCAGGATTCAGGTGGACGCGATGCGTCGTTTAACGTCAACGGCCTGCGTTCGTCACTGAACAACTTTGTGCTGGACGGTGTAGACAATAACTCTTACGGAACCAGCAACCAGGGATATTCCAATCAGGTTGTGCAGGCGTCACCCGATGCAGTTCAAGAGTTTCAGGTTCAGACCAACAATTTCAGCGCGGAATTCGGACGCGCAGGCGGCGCGGTCATCAACGCCAGCTTGCGCAGCGGAACGAACGCATTCCACGGGACAGCCTATGACTTCATCCGCAACACGTCGCTGAACGCCGTGGGATTTTTCAAACCGTCAATTCCGCCCGGCAGAACCACAGGGGTGAAACCCGTGCTGATTCAGAATCAGTTCGGCGGTACTATCGGCGGCCCAATCATCAAAGACAGAACCTTTTTCTTCGCAGATTACGAAGGTTTCCGTCGCATTACGCGCACCTTGCAACTCGGCACAGTTCCGACCGCAGCCCAACGCGCAGGCCAACTGGGTACTGCGGTCCGCAATCCTTTGACCGGTGAAGTGTTCGCTGACGGCAACATTCCCGCGAATCAGATCACGCCGTTTGCCAAAGCGGTGCTGGCTGGCCTGCCGCTTCCCACCACCAGCCCGAATGCGACCGGAGTCGTTTCGAACAACTACGAGAATCTGCCCCCGCAGCAAGTTCTACAACGATAAGTTCGACATCAAGCTTGACCAGAACTTCAATGCGAAGACAACGGCATTTGTCCGTATCAGTCACCGCAAGTTAAACAACTACGAAGCGCCCCTGATTGGTGCTCCGATCTACAGTTCGGCCAACGCTTTCGTCCGCGTCCTGAATCAACAGCTCGCCGGAGGCGTTACCCACAACCTGACCAGCAATTCGCTGCTGGAATTCCGGCTTGGCATTTCAAATACCGATGCGGGCAAAACGCCAACCGGCGTTGGCGACCCAACCTTTGGCATTCCGGGCCTGCCCACAGACCCGCGATTTGCTGGTGGCCTGTATACGCAAAATATCAGCGGATATACTGGTTACGGGCGGCAAAACAGCAACCCGCAATTCCAAAACCCATTCGCGATCAATCCGCGCTTGAACTACACGTTTGTCGCTGGCAAACACAGTTTCAAAACCGGCTACGAATATCAGCGAATCAGCACGGACATTGACGACTTCAATCCGAAATACGGCACCGACAGTTACGGCGGCCAGTTCAGCCGTCCAACAACTGTCACGACCAGCAACAATATCTATAACCTAGCAGATTTTCTGTTCGGTGCGCGAAGCCAATACGACCTGAACAATGCGCTGATCATCACGCTGAAACAGCGTATGCACTTTGCGTATGTGCAGGACGATTTCAAACTGTCACCGAAACTGACACTCAACCTGGGCGTGCGTTACGAATTCGCCACACCGCAATGGGAAGAAAAAAATCGTCTGGCCAATTTTGACCCGGCGACCGCAACCTTGATCCAGGCAAAAGATGGCTCGATCTACGATCGTGCACTGGTCAACCCGGATCGTAACAACTGGGCGCCTCGCGTCGGCTTTGCCTACAACGTGCTGGACAAAACTGTGCTGCGCGGTGGCTACGGCATCAGCTACATTCATTTCAATCGGCTGGGCGGCGAAAACCTGCTTTCGTACAATGGCCCGAACATCATCAGCAACAGCGTCGTCCAACAAGTG
>CAZXHW010000183.1:0-4126 GCA_964639915.1 uncultured Heliomicrobium sp. | reverse complement strand
GCCGCTTTGCGTAGGCAACAACTTCCTGGGTTGTTTCCGCACAACGCAACAGGGCTATCCTGATGGATTTGTCGCGCCGGAGCGCTTCAACCCGCTGACGGCTCGCGTCAATTTCACGCCAAAAGATACGCGCACGGCTTATGTTCAAAGCTGGCACTTCACAATTCAACACGAATTGCCGTGGAAATTGCTGCTCGATGTCGGTTACGTCGGCAACCGCAGCAACAAGTTGATCGTTCTGGCGGATTACAACCAGGCGCGTCCCAACACGACAACGGATCCAACAGCGGGCACACCGTTGCAGGGACGTCGTCCCTTCGCAAACTACTCGTTCATCCAGGCTTCGTATAATGCAGGGTTCACCACGTACAACGCGTTGCAGATCAAACTGGAACGTCGTTTTGCGGATGGACTCTACCTGCTGAACTCGTTCACCTGGTCAAAGGCGCTTGATAATGTGGCGGGCCACTTGGAAGCCAATTCCGGCGACAATTCACGTATCAACATCAGAAACTTTGCAAACGACAAAGGCCGGTCGAATTATGACCAGCCATACAACAACACAACCAGCGTTGTGTACGACCTGCCGTTTGGCAAAGGCCGTAAGTTTGCTTCCGGCATTCCGACGGCAGTTGATTACGTCCTTGGTGGATGGCGCGCGACGCTGATCAATTCGTTGACCAGCGGCTTGCCTGCCAATTTGACCTACAGCCCTGCGTCAGCGTTCCAGGTTGGCTCTTCGCTGACCTATCGTCCAAACCAACTGCTGACGGATTTGTACACACCTGAAGATCAACGTGATCCCAGCAATTACCTGAATATTCTGGGCGTCGCAGTGCCGACCGACCGTTCGCAGCCGTTCGGCACAGCAGGCCGCAACACAGTGCGCGGACCGAATTTCTGGCAAGCGGATTTGGGATTGCATAAAGCTTTCCCGGTCTGGCGCGAGAACACGCGATTGGAATTCCGCATGGAAGCCTTCAATCTGTTGAACCGCTCCAACTTCCAGGTGCCAGATACCAACGCGTCGAACATTCGCATCGTTAGCGGCGCACCAGTGGCTGGTGGCAGCTACGGGCGAATCACCGCGACGTTCCCTGCACGTCAGATTCAGTTTGCACTGAAGCTGATTTTCTAACTTCACCAAGAGGAGCGATCTGGCAAATCGCTCCTCTTCTTACACCCCAAACAATGAAATCAAAACATTCCCTACTTGCGCTGTTCTTCCTGCTTACCTTGCTCAGCGCCGCTGCCGCACAAGGCAAAACTGAAAACGTCATCCTGATCACTTTTGACGGAGCACGAACCCAGGAAGTGTTCGGCGGCCTTGATCTGGATATTCTGAAAGACAAAACGCGACGCGGAAAAGTTGAAGAGTCATCGCTTTACAAGAAATACTGGGCGGCGACCGCCGAAGAGAGACGGGCAAAACTGATGCCATTTTTCTGGGGAACGCTGATGAAAGAGCACGGTTCGATTGCCGGAAATCGCTCTCTCAGCAGCGCCGTTATGACCACAAACAAAATGTGGTTTTCGTACCCTGGCTATTCCGAAATCCTGACTGGGCAGGCACACGACGACGTCATCAACAGCAACGACCGTAATCGAAACCCAAACACCAGCGTGCTGGAATTTCTGAAGCGCAAGTTGAAGCTCAACAAAACCCAGGTGGCGTTGTTTGGATCGTGGGATGTCTTCAACTGGATTGGCGAACACGAAGAAGGCGCAGTCACGATCAACTCAGGTCACGAACCTTACGAGTTGGCTGCAACCGCTGAACTCAAAGCGTTGAGCAAGCTACAAAACGAAAAGCTCAGCCCGTGGGATAGCGTTCGTTACGATTATTTCACCGTGCGGTTTGCCTTGGAGCACATGAAGAAGTATCAGCCAAGAGTCGTTCACGTTGCACTGGGCGAAACCGACGATTGGGCACACGCGGGCGAATATGCGCACGTGCTGGATTCGTTTCACCATAACGATCAGCAAATCAAAGAGCTGTGGGATTACCTTCAGAGTTCGCCGAAGTACAATGGCAAAACTTCCATCATCTTCACGACCGATCACGGTCGCGGCAAAACCATCAAGGACTGGACCGATCACGGCGAAAAAGTACCCGAAGCACAATACATTTGGATGGCATTTGTCAGCCCAGACAGCCAGCTTCGCGGCGAATGGAAAAACGCTGAGACGATTTATCAGAACCAGGCAGCAGCGACGTTGTGCCGCTGGCTGAATCTGGATTACAGCGAAAACAACCCACAGGCGGGCAAACCTGTTGCTCGTCTATTCAGCATGTAAATTTGGCAGTATCTTTCGACTGGTTTTATTTTCCATTTTCGATTCGACAGTTGTCATTCGTCATTGCGACAGCGAGCACTTAATGACAGATGAAATATGGCAACTGACAAATGGAAAATGAAGCTGTGAGCACACTGCTATGACCCAAGCCACTACGCAACCACGCCTGACTTCAATGGACGCCTATCGCGGCTTCGTGATGTTTCTGATGGTCGCGGAGGTTTTGCACCTTAGCCGAGTTGCCGCCGCGCACCCAAACTGGTTTTGGAATTTTCTGGCTCGGCATCAAACACACGTGGAATGGTATGGCGCAACGCTGCACGATTTGATCCAGCCGTCGTTTTCGTTTCTGGTCGGCGTAGCGCTTCCCTACTCCATCGCCAGCCGCGCAGCCAAAGGCGAATCCCAACCCAAGATGTTTGCTCACGCAGCCTGGCGAGCTTTGATCTTGATTCTGCTGGGAGTCTTTCTACGTTCAGTAAATAGGTTGCAAACCAACTGGACCTTTGAAGACACGCTGTCGCAAATCGGAATGGGTTATTTGTTCCTGTTCGCGCTGGGCTTTCGCTCGACAAAAGTGGTTTGGGCTTCGCTGGCTGTCGTGCTGATCGGTTACTGGCTGGCGTTTGTTTTGTATCCGCTGCCGCCTGAAGGGTTCGATTACACAACGGTTGGAGTTCCAGCCGATTGGCCCTATCACGCTTCTGGAATTGCCGCGCATTTCAATAAAAACAGTAATTTGGCTTGGGCGTTCGACACTTGGTTTCTGAATCTATTTCGCCGCGAAAAGCCTTTTCTGTTTAACGGCGGAGGCTACGCGACACTCAGTTTCATTCCCACGCTGGGAACGATGATTTTGGGATTGATCGCCGGGCACTGGTTGCGCGAAGAATCAACCGACAAGTCTAAAATTCAGAAACTGGTGATTGCGGGAATCGCATGCATCGCGCTTGGCTTGGCGCTTCACTATTCGGGTATCTGCCCTTCGGTCAAACGCATCTGGACGCCAAGCTGGACGATTTTCAGCGGTGGCTGGTGCTTCCTGCTGCTTGCCGGGTTTTACGGCTTGATTGACATTCTCGGTTACAAACGCTGGTCATTTCCACTGGTCGTGATCGGCATGAACTCGATTGCGATTTATGTGCTGTCGCACCTGATTGACCGATTCATCATCGCTTCGTTCCGCATTCATTTTGGCCAGAATGTGTTCAATGTGTTCGGCGAAGGTTACTCCTGGCTGCTGAGCGGCTGGGTGGCCATCCTCATTTTCTGGCTGATGCTGTACTGGATGTACAAGAAAAAACTGTTTATCCGAATCTGACAATCCTCAAACTCTAATGACAAATCACAACCAAGATCCGTACCAACTTCGCCCGGAAGACGTCGCAGAACCGCCTTCATCTCTGCTGGAATCCTTCAAGCGCATCGGTCCCGGAATGATCCTGGCGGCTTCTATTGTCGGTTCCGGCGAACTGATTGCCACAACCACGCTCGGCGCAAAAGTTGGCTACGCCGCTTTGTGGATCATTCTGCTGAGCTGTTTCATCAAACCTGCCGTTCAGGCTGAAATGGGTCGGTACATCATCGCGACGGGCGAAACCGGCCTGGAAAGCTTCAACCACGTTCCCGGCCCGCGAGTGAAAGTGAACTGGATTGTCTGGGCTTGGATTTTGATGACGCTGATGACCATGTTTCAGGTCGGCGCAATGTTTGCGGGCGTATCGCAAGTGATGTTTTTGCTGACCGGAATCAGCGTCAAAATCTGGATATTCATCTATCTGGCAATCACCTGGGCGCTGATGCTTCGCGGAGGCTACGACCGTAACGA
>CAZXHW010000182.1:0-11224 GCA_964639915.1 uncultured Heliomicrobium sp. | reverse complement strand
TGGATGCGCGAATGGTTCACAACGCGTTGCACAGTTTTCCGGTGGACGGCCTGGATGTGCTGTTCATCGAAAACGTGGGCAACCTGGTTTGCCCCGTCGAGTTCGACCTGGGCGAAGACATGCGCGTGATGGTGTACAGCACAGTCGAAGGCGCCGAAAAGCCAAAGAAGTATCCGATGATGTTTCACGAATCCACGGCGGTGTTGCTGAACAAAATTGATTTGATCCCTTACGCCGGGGTCAGCCTGGACGAATTGCAACGCAATGTGCGCGAAGTCAGCCCCACAACGACGATCTTTCCCCTGTCCTGCCGAACCGGCGAAGGCATTGATGAATGGGTTTCCTGGCTGAAAGCCCAAATCAAATCCCGGCGGCGCGACGATCAACCGTTTCCGCGTGTGCCCATGCACACGCACCAACCCCATCACATTCATACGCACGCCCACTAAAACCTGATGCCCAAACCGATATTGCAACCATGCGCAACTTCCACACTTCGCCTGCGCCTGGCGATACGCGGAGCCGTGCAAGGCGTTGGGTTTCGCCCTTTCATTTACCGCCTGGCAACGGAACTGAACCTGACGGGCTGGATCAATAATTCGCCGCAAGGTGTAACCATCGAAGTCGAAGCTTCGCCAGACAAGCTGGAACAGTTTCGGCTGCGCGTCGAATCGGAAAAACCTCCGCGCGCTTTTATCCAAAGCCTGGAAGCCAGTTATCTGGACGCTCGCGGGTTTACCAGCTTTGAAATTCGCGAAAGCGAACAAGGCGGCAAAAAAACAGCCATCGTGTTGCCGGACATCGCCACGTGCGCGGATTGCCAACAAGAAGTGTTTGATCCCGCCAATCGCCGGTATCGTTACCCGTTTACGAATTGCACAAACTGCGGCCCGCGATTCAGCATCATTGAAGCTCTTCCGTACGACCGCGCTACCACAACCATGCGCGGGTTTGTCATGTGCGACGATTGTTCCGCGGAATATCACGACCCGCTCAATCGCCGTTTTCACGCGCAACCGAATGCATGCCCTGTCTGCGGCCCGCATCTGGAATTATGGGATCAATTCGGCTCGGTGCTTTCTCTCAAAGACGAAGCTTTGCGCGCCGCCGCTGAAGCCCTGTGCGAAGGCAAGATCGTCGCGGTCAAGGGTCTGGGCGGATTTCATCTGATGGCTGATGCGCGCAATGACGATGCCATCCAACGATTACGCCAACGAAAACACCGCGAAGAAAAACCGTTTGCCGTGATGTATCCGTCCCTGGCGATGGTCATATCGGATTGCGAAGTTTCCGACCTGGAACAACGTCTGTTGCTGTCTCCTGAATCTCCCATCGTGTTGCTGACCAGAAACTCATCGGACCCAGCATCAAAAATCCAACATTCAAAATTTATCGCTCCCGGCAATCCATACCTGGGCGTGATGCTGCCTTACACGCCGCTGCATCAATTGTTGATGGCTGAATTGGGCGTTCCAGTCATTGCCACGAGCGGCAATCTTTCCGACGAACCCATTTGCACCGACGAACACGAAGCGCTGAAACGTCTGCACGGAATCGCCGATCTGTTTCTGGTTCATAATCGCCCGATTGCGCGCCACGTGGACGATTCGATTGTGCGCGTCATGGCCGGACGCGAAATGGTGTTGCGGCGCGCGCGCGGGTACGCGCCATTGCCAATCCACTTGCCAGAAACACTGTCGCCGACATTGGCCACCGGAGCGCATTTGAAAAACACGATCGCGCTGGCCGTCGGGCAGGAAGCATTTACAAGCCAGCACATTGGCGATTTGGAAACCGCGCAATCCTATGAGGCATTCCAAAACGTCATCGGCAGTTTTGAACGGCTGTATGGAACGCGGCCCGAAACTGTCGTCTGTGATGAACATCCGGCGTATCTTTCCACACAGTTTGCTCGATCAACCGGCCTGCCTGTTCACACCGTTCAGCACCACCTGGCGCACGTCATGGCTTGCGTGGCGGAAAATGAAATCGAATTGCCAGTGCTTGGCGTGGCCTGGGATGGAACCGGATACGGGTTGGACAGAACCATCTGGGGAGGCGAATTTCTGCGTGTCGGCAAAGGCGCGTTTGATCGTGCAGCGCACTTTCGGACCTTTTCGCTGCCCGGAGGCGAAACGGCAGTCAAACAGCCTCGGCGGATTGCGCTGGGCTTGCTTTACGAAATTTACGGCGACGAAATTTTCACGCTCCACGATCTGGCAACATTGCGGGCGTTCACCTCAACAGAAGGGGATGTGCTGCGCGCAATGCTCAACCGTAAATTCAATACGCCGCGCACTTCCAGCGCCGGGCGGCTGTTCGATGCCGTTGCCTCGTTGATCAATTTGCGGCAGGAAACTCAATTTGAAGGCCAGGCCGCTATGGAACTGGAATTCGCATTAACGGGAATCACAACTGATCAGTGCTATCCGTTCTACTTAAATGAATCCAGCCTCCAAAGTCCGGAATCCAAATTCGTTTTTGACTGGGAGCCGCTTGTCCGCGCGTTGCTATCTGACGTGCAAGCCGCCACGCCCGCAGGCCTGATTTCGGCGAAGTTTCATAATTCGCTGGTAGAAGCAATCGTCGCGGTTGCCGAGCGATTCCAGCTAAAGCGTGTCGCGCTGACAGGGGGCTGTTTCCAAAACAAATATCTGTTGGAACGAGCCGTGCGGCGATTGCGCGAAGCGGGGTTTCGACCTTACTGGCATCAACGAATTCCACCCAACGACGGCGGCATAGCGGTCGGGCAACTGACGGCTGTTTTGCTGCAGGTTTCAAACAAACAATGACAATAGCCACATCCAAACCGATTCGCATTCACACTGCGGATCGGTTTCACAACCTAAAACCCTTGATCGGCAACACACCGTTGCTGGCGCTGCATTTTCGCTTTCGCGGGCAAACGCGGGTGCTGTATGCCAAAGCGGAAAATCTGAACCTGACTGGAAGCATCAAAGACCGCATTGCGTTTCATATTTTGAGGCAGGCCTATCAAACCGGAAGGATTCATCCAGGGGACACGATCGTTGAAGCGACCAGCGGAAATACGGGAATTTCGTTTGCGGCATTGGGACGCGCGCTTGGCCATCAAGTGGCCATTTTCATGCCGGATTGGATGAGCGAAGAGCGCGTGCAGTTGATCCGCAGCCTGGGCGCGCAAATCGTGCCTGTCAGCCGTGAACAGGGCGGGTTCCTGGGCAGCATTCAAAAAACCGAAGAACTGGCGGTACAGCGCAAGAATGTTTTTCTTCCCCGCCAGTTTTCCAACGAAGCCAACATCGAAGCGCACGCACAAATGACGGGGCCGGAAATCTGGCATCAATTGCGGCAATACGGCCTGACGCCAGACGCTTTTGTCGCTGGCGTCGGCACAGGCGGAACGATTATGGGCGTGGGCCGTTTTCTGCGAAGCCAACAACCGTCCATCAGGCTGCACGCCGTTGAGCCTGCGGAATCGCCGACGCTTTCGACCGGCCATAAAATTGGTCATCACCGCATCCAGGGCATTTCAGACGAATTCATTCCGGCAATTGTCAGGCTGGAGGAATTGGACGAGGTATTGGCCGTGCATGATGGAGACGCAATTTTGATGGCGCAAAAACTGGCGGCGCAGTTAGGGCTGGGCGTGGGCATTTCCTCCGGCGCGAACTTTCTTGCGGCGCTGATGGCGCAAGAAACCCTTGGCGCGGATGCCATTGTGGCCACCGTCTTTGCCGACAGCAACAAAAAATATCTAAGCACAGACCTGCTGCGCGAAGAACGGATTCAAAAAGGCTATCTCTCACAGGAAATTGAGCTGCTTCATTACGAGGCATTCAATCGTGTTTGCCAGGCTTGTTTGTAACGACACCAGACAAGGCAAGGTGGCGTATTCACAGCCGGTTGAACAGCAAACCAAAAGGACAAATGCAATGTGTCTGGCCGTCCCGGGAAAAATTCTGAACATCGAAGGCGACGATGTGCTGCGCAGCGGCAAAGTCAACTTTGGCGGCATCGTCAAACAAGTCAACCTGAGCTACGTGCCGGAAGCGAACGTCGGCGATTACGTGGTCGTTCATGTCGGCTTTGCCCTGAGCGTTGTGGACGAAGAGCAGGCCCGGCAGGTGTTCGATTATCTGCATTCAATGGGAGAGCTTGCCGAGCTGACCGAAGCGGAGGCGGCATGAAATTCGTGGATGAATACCGTGAAGCAGGCGGCGCGCATGCGTTCGCCAAAGCGATTGCCGAAATCACCACGCGCTCCTGGACGCTGATGGAAATTTGCGGCGGCCAAACGCACGCCATCGTCAAATTCGGCATTGACGAATTGCTGCCGAAACAAATCACGCTGGTTCATGGGCCAGGCTGCCCTGTCTGCGTAACGCCAATTGAATTGATAGACAAAGCGATTGCGATTGCTTCGCGCCCGGATGTCATCTTTTGCTCGTTCGGCGACATGCTGCGCGTGCCGGGATCAGAGAAAGATTTATTTGTTGTGAAAGCGGGCGGCGGAGACGTTCGCATCGTGTATTCACCACTGGATTGCCTGAAAATCGCGCGCGAAAATCCCGCGAAACAGGTCGTCTTTTTCGCTGTCGGCTTTGAAACGACCGCGCCTGCCAATGCGATGGCCGTGTATCAAGCCGCGCAACAAAATATCCGAAACTTTTCGCTGCTGGTTTCGCACGTGCTGGTTCCGCCCGCCATGGAAGCGATTCTGTCTTCGCCGTCGAATCGCGTGCAGGGCTTTCTGGCCGCTGGTCACGTTTGCACGGTGATGGGATACACCGAATACGAACCGATTGCGGCAAAATATCACGTGCCGATTGTCGTGACGGGATTTGAACCGTTGGACATTTTGCAAGGCGTGCTGATGTGCATTCAGCAATTGGAAGAGGGCCGCGCAGAGGTTGAAAACCAATACGCGCGCTCTGTTCGCCGCGAAGGCAATCGCCCGGCGCAGGAATTGGTCAGCAAAGTGTTCGCCATTGTCCCGCGCAAATGGCGCGGTGTAGGCGAAATTCCGCAAAGCGGTTTGGGATTGAGCGAAGCCTATCGAGAATTCGACGCCGAGTTGCGATTTGAGCTGCGCGATTACACCGCCGAAGAGCCTGCCGAGTGCATTAGCGGGTTGATTATGCAGGGTGTCAGCAAGCCGCACGAATGCCCGGCTTTCGGCACACGCTGCACGCCGGAAATGCCGCTTGGAGCACCGATGGTTTCCAGCGAAGGGGCGTGCGCGGCCTATTACCGTTACCGCCGGATTCAACCCCAAATTGCGGCTGCTTAACGATTGGACAGGAGCAAAAAGCGATGGCTGATTTTCAAGACTTCAATCCGGTTTGCCCATTGCCGATTCAGCAATATCCGCAAGTGCTGTTGGCGCACGGCGGCGGCGGCAAGTTGATGCATCAATTGATCGAAACGGTGTTTGTGCCTGCATTTTCCAACTCACTGCTGGCCGCGCGCCACGACGGAGCCAGTTTTGCCGTGGGCAACCAGCGGCTGGCGTTCACAACGGATTCGTATGTTGTGCGTCCGCTGTTTTTCCCCGGCGGAGACATTGGTTCGCTGGCCATCAACGGAACCGTCAATGATCTGGCCATGTGCGGCGCACGTCCGTTGTATTTGAGCGCCGGTTTTATTCTGGAAGAAGGTTTGCCCATGGAAACCCTTTGGCGCGTCATTCAATCCATGAAGCGCGCGGCAGATGTGGCAGGCGTGCAGCTTGTCACGGGCGACACCAAAGTCGTGGACAAAGGCAAAGGCGACGGCATTTTCATCAACACGGCAGGCATCGGCGTTGTCGAACACCCGCTGGCGATCAATCCCAACAGCGTTCAGGCGGGTGACATGATTCTGCTGAGCGGCGATCTTGGCCGGCACGGAGTGGCGATTATGGCTGAACGCGAAGGGCTGGAATTTGAAAGCCAGATTGAAAGCGATTGCGCGCCGCTCAATGGCATTGTTCAGGCGATGCTGGATGATGGGCTGGAACTTCATTGCCTGCGTGATCTGACGCGCGGCGGTTTAACCAGCGCGCTGGTTGAAATCGCCGAATCGGCCAACCGGCAAATTCAGATCGAAGAAACTGCCATCCCGGTTCGCGAAGATGTAAAAGGAGCGTGTGAAATTCTGGGCCTTGATCCGATGTACTTGGCCAACGAAGGCCGCTTCATCGCTTTTCTGCCTGCCACGCAAACAGAACGCGCACTCAAAATCATCAATTCGCATTCGCGCCATGCAAATGCGTCATTGATTGGCGCGGTAACAAACATTGCCCAGCCATTGGTAATGCTGAAAAGCCGCATCGGCGCCATGCGCATTGTGGATATGTTCAGCGGCGAACAATTGCCGCGCATTTGCTGACCTGATCCTCAGGCAGATGTTTTTCGCGCTGCTTCCCGCTTTAGCCGCTGCTGTAATAACGCCAATACAGCGGCTTCTTCTGGCTGCAATTTATGCAACCGGCGAGACAGTTCCTGTTCCGCGCGTTGCTGCAACGCTTCCAGCAAATTCCCTTCAAGATAGGTTTCCAACACAGTCGGGTGGACATAACATTTGCGGCAGACAGCGGGCGTGTTGCCCAACCGGGTGGCCACGGTTTCGATAGCTTTGACAATATGCCGCTTGGCTTCGGTTTGCGACGAAAACTCGTTGAATTCCTGCAATGCCATCGCAGCCAGTACCGTGCCTGCCCAGGTGCGAAAATCCTTGGCAGTGAAATCGCTTCCGGCAACTTCCCGCAAGTAATCGTTGACGTCACTTGAATTGATGGATTGGGCTTCGCCATTTTCATCCAGGTATTGAAACAATTCCTGGCCCGGCAAATCGCGGCAATGTTTGACGACTTTCGCCAATTGTTTGTCCGCCAGGTCAACATCGTGAGTAATTCCGCTTTTGCCCAAAAAGCGGAATCGGATTTTGTGGCCGTTTACTTTCACGTGCTTGTTCCGCATCGTGGTTAATCCGAAAGAATTATTGCTGCGAGCGTATTCTTCGTTGCCAACACGGATCAGAGTCGTTTCCAGCAAACGGACGATTGTCGCCAGAATCTTCACTCTTGGCAGGCCTGGCAAAGATAAATCGTGTTCAGTTTGTTTACGGATCGCCGGCAAAACCTGGCCGAATTCCAACATACGATCATACTTGGTTTCGTCGCGCGTGCTTCGCCAGCGAGCATGATAGCGATACTGTTTGCGGCCACGGGCATCGCGTCCCGTCGCCTGCAAATGGCCGTTAGCTTGTGGGCAAATCCAAACTTCAGTCCAGGCCGGAGGAATTGCCAGCGCTTTGATTCGCCCCAGGGTTTCCCGATCACGAATCAAGTTTCCCTCTGCCGTGTAATAAGCAAATCCTTTGCCCGCACGCTTCCGCTGCAACCCTGGTTTTTGATCTGTGAAATAACGCAATCCCGCTGACCTGGCAGCTTCGATTTGAGAACCATTTTGTACCGGACGCAACGTTTTGCTATCGCTTCTCATAGTTTACGCTTGCCGCAAGTTCAGCTTCAGATTTCATCGGTTGATTGATTGGTGGAACGTTTGTCGAGTTCCCATCGGTGAGCGTCGCGTTTGCCCAGAATTTCGTCGTGCGTATGCAATTCCTCGTTATCCGGAATTTCCATTCCGTAAGCACGTCCGATTTCATCCACCTCATCTTGATCTGGCGTCGGCGCATGGCCACCCGGCGTTTCTTCGCCAGTACTTTCCGCTTCCTGCCAGGCGGCATCCACATCGCCGCCGGACAATCCCGGATTGACTGAATGATGATCACGCCGTTCGTGTTGCATGTGCCGACCTCCGACATCTGCCAGGTTATCCAGCACGTTATCATTCGGATCGGGCGGATCAGGCGTGGTTGGGACAATGTTCGAACTCTTCGTTTTGGAATCTTTCGATTTGGCTTTTTTTGCTTTCATTGCTCTCCTTATGTTTGCTCCACTGAGCTTCTCTCCTAAAAACTGATTGGGCCGTATCGGCGCAAAACATGTTTCATCAAGATCGTTCTGCCCCCATACAAAGAATCGTCAATTAAATGCTTCGATTCGGGTTCCGAAGCTTTCAACAATTGACTTTATCCATTTCAGATCGAGCAAAAAGCAATTTACATGCCTAAACAAAAACGCGAGCAAAAAGCAATTTACATGCCTAAACAAAAACGCGAGATGGCTGGAATTCCATCCAATGCCTTCTCGCGTGTTGGTTCAATTTGTTTTACGAATTACGGCTTGATGAATTTTTCAGGATTCTTCTTTGCGGCTTCCAGGCAGCTTTCGCAGCAGAAATAGACCGTGCGGCCAAAGAACCCGAATTTGATGTTTTTGTTGACCGGTTCGCCCGTCACCGGACAGCTTTCGACGCCGTCGCCTTTGCCGACAAAAGCCGCTTCTTCTTTTTTCGGAGCGTCAGGCAAATCGTGCTGCTTGTGCATGATCGAACCGCCTTCTTTGACGAATTCCGAAACGCCTGCCGCGTGCGATTGAATGAGTTTGACGACGTAAGGATCAGCCGATGTTTCCGTAACCTTGACACCTTTGGCAGTGTTCGTCAGTTCCATCTTGATCTTGTCGGAGTATTTGAACAGTTCGGCAAACAGCGGATCCCATTGGCGAATCGGTTGCTTCTTTTCCAGCCGTGCTTTCATCGCCCAGGAATGTTCAATAATCATCGCCTTCACTTTCGGATCGTTGGATTCGGTAACGGTTTCAACTCCGTTGCTGATGGTTTTCACCGTCCGTGTGATTTTTGTGTGATCATCGAACAAAGCGTGGATGGTTTTCATGTCTTGCGGTTGATTGCCGCCCATCTCCATTCCAGCCATGCCACGACTTTGTCCCTGTGCCAGCGCTGTCAATGCGAAGGCCGAAACCACCAACACAACCGACAGTACATTAACTTTCCAGTTCATTTGAATCATAAAGACCTCCGATGATGATTAAACAACTTGATGAGATTCTACTACCGGCTCCATCGCTTCCTGTTCCAGTGAAGGGGAAGCCGCTGGTTCCGGCATTTCCGGATGTTTTTTTCGTTCGCTCAGGTAATACAAAATCGGCACGGTCATTCGCGACAATAACAGCGAAGCAACTTCGCCTGCCATCAGCGAAATGGCCAGGCCCTGAAAAATCGGATCGAACAAAATTACCGTTGCGCCGACGACGACCGCCGCGGCTGTCAGCATCATCGGACGAAAGCGCACTGCTCCGGCGTCCACCACAGCATCCGCCAGCGGCATTCCTTCTTTCAATCTCAACTCGACAAAATCCACCAGGATGATGGAATTTCGCACGACGATTCCGGCGCCAGCAATAAAGCCGATCATGGAAGTCGCCGTGAAAAAGGCGTTCATCAATCCGTGCGCGGGCAAAATGCCAATCAGCGAAAATGGAATCGCCGCCATAATCGCAAACGGCGTTTTGAAAGATTGAAACCAGCCGACCACCAGCACATAAATCAACACCATCACCGCCGCGAACGCCAGGCCCAAATCGCGAAACACTTCATAAGTGATGTGCCATTCGCCGTCCCATTTCATCGCAAACTTTTCAGTTGTGAATGGTTGCTGAGCGACAAAACGCTCCAAGCTGTATCCTTCCGGCAGCTTCATTTTTTCAATCGCTTCATTCAATTGCAGGATGGCGTACACAGGACTTTCTTCGCTGCCCGCAATGTCGCCGGTGACATACGTCACGGGCATCAGGTTTTTGTGGTAAATGCTTTTGTCGTTGGTTTGCTCTTCAACTTTGACCAGTTCGCCCAGTGGAAGCAAGTTGCCACGTGTGCCAGCGACTTTGATCTGTTTCAGGTCTTGGACGCTGGAACGCTCAGCGCGCGGCAAGCGCAAGACTATCGGCAAGTCTTCTTTCTCGCTGGCTTGATGCGCCAAACCAACCTGCATGCCGTCAACCGCGATTTTCAACGTTGCCGCAATCTGTTCTGCCGACACACCGTTCAGCGCGGCTTTTTCCTTATCTACAACGAACTGAAACTTCGGCTGGTCGTCTTCGACGTACCAATCCACATCCACCACACCCGGAGTTTTGTCGAAAATGTCACGGATGTCGCGTGCAATTTCTATTTGGCGCTGATAATTCGGACCGTAAATTTCCGCCACCAGCGTTTGCAGCACGGGCGGCCCAGGAGGGACTTCGGAAACTTTGACGCGCGCACTGTATTTGGCGGCAATCTGTTGAATCGCAGGGCGAATGCGTTTGGCAATGTCGTGGCTTTGGGCGTCGCGTTCGCCTTTGCCAACCAGGTTGACCTGAATGTCTGCAACATTCGGCCCGCGCCGCAAATAGTAATGCCGCACCAACCCGTTGAAGTTGTACGGTGAAGCCGTGCCGACGTACATTTGGTAATTGATGACTTCCGGTACGGTGCGCAGGCTATCGGCAATTTCGCGCGTGACGGCGGCGGTTTGTTCCAGCGGAGTGCCTTCGGGCGTATCAATGATGATTTGGAATTCGCTTTTGTTGTCGAAGGGCAGCATCTTCACGCGCACCAGCTTAAAGGCAAACAATGAAATCGAAATCAGAAGCAACAAGACAACGCCAACCAGAAACCCGTATCGCCAGCGCGGCACACGAATCAGTTTCGACATCACGCGGCGGTACGCTCGCGTCAGCCGCCCTTCCTGATTTTCGTCTTCGCCGTGATGGCCGCCTTTGTGACGTTTCAGTAATCTCAAACTCGCCCACGGCGTGACGATAAACGCCACCAGCAGCGAAAAGATCATTGCCGCTGTCGCCCCAATCGGGATCGGTTTCATGTACGGTCCCATTAATCCGCCGACAAAGGCCATCGGCAGGATAGCCGCGATCACCGCAAACGTTGCCAGAATCGTAGGATTGCCGACCTCATCCACGGCTTCGATGGCAATGTCCACCAGCGGACGGCCTTTATTTGCCAGCATTCGATAATGCCGCGCCATGTTTTCGACGACGACAATGGCGTCGTCCACCAAAATGCCTATGGAAAAGATCAGCGCAAACAGCGTGATGCGATTAAGCGTGTAGCCATAGAAGTAAAAGACCGCCAAGGTCAGCGCCAAGGTCACAGGAATGGCAATCGCCACAATGCCCGATTCGCGCAATCCCAGCGTCAGCCAGATCAACACAGCGACGGACAAAATGGCGATGAACATGTGTAGCAACAATTCGTTCGATTTTTCGCTGGCTGTTTCGCCGTAATTGCGCGTCGTGGTGACAGCAACTTCACCGGGAATGAGTGAGCCTTTC
>CAZXHW010000181.1:10605-11256 GCA_964639915.1 uncultured Heliomicrobium sp. | reverse complement strand
CAAAGACCCCGCAACAAGTCAAAGACTGGATGCAGGCTCGTCCCGCTTGGCTGGAAGTGAGAAAAGCTGACCTCTCGATCTTCACGCCACAAAAGAAAATTGACGAAGGCGAGCGTGAAGCGTTTGCCTTGGCTTTGGAACTGAAAGCCGATGCGGTTTTATTGGACGACAAAAGCGCTCTGCCAGAGGCCAAACGGCTCAATCTTCAAACCATCGCTCTTTTTACGTTGCTTGAGCGAGCAGCCGCCAGAGATTTGCTTGATCTACCGCTTGCCATTGATGGTATGCGCAAAACGACATTTCGCTTGCCGCCAGAATCTGACATTCAAGCATTGTTGGAACGCGATGAATTGCGCAAACAAAGCAAGAAATCGGAGTAACCTGCTCCAACATGGCGCAAGAATTCTGCGAACGGCGCTGCGTTGTCATCGAAAAGTTCTCTCCTGACGAACGCAAACAGCTTCTGGCCAAAACCAAATCCGGTGAAAAGTTGAAAAATTGACAAGCCATCTCAGCGGTCTTATAGTTCGCCGGTCAAACCAAGTATGCAGTGCTGGCTAGCTTTACCTGACGCACTGAATCATCTGACTCCAAAAAAAACGCACCTGCCAACATCCACTCACAGGAGGATGCATGACCAGTCGCAACTCG
>CAZXHW010000181.1:0-10595 GCA_964639915.1 uncultured Heliomicrobium sp. | reverse complement strand
TGACAAGACATCTCAGCGTTCTTATAGTTCGCCTGTCAAACCAAGTTACAGAGCAGACAGGACTTACATACGCGTTGAGACATCACCAAAACTTCAACTCTATCAGCTACATCCGTTACAGGAGGATGAATGACCAGTCGTAATTCGCACAATTTGAAAGCGACGATGGCGCCGATTGACCGGGCTGGGATCACCGAACTTGTTGTCCAACGAATCAAGGAATTGCTGGAACGTGGTGAACTGAAAGCCGGAAGCCGTTTGCCGCCGGAACGCGAACTGGCAGACATGCTGCACATCAGCCGTCCCAGTTTGCGCACGGCATTGAAAGCGTTATCGGTGATGGGCATCATCAATGCCAAACCGGGCGCTGGCACCTATATCGCTGAATCTTTGCCGGAAGTTTTTACGGAACCGATGCGGTTTATGACGCTGATCAACAACACCAGCGACGAAGAGATGTTTGAAACCCGCTTGATTATCGAAGCTGGCCTGGCCGAACTGGCAGCCGAACGCGCCGACGACGAAGACATCAAAACATTGAACGTCGAACTTGACGCAATGCGCACTTACATCAGTGATCCGGAAAATTACCTGAAACACGACATCCTGTTTCATAAGGCCATTGCCAAAGCCGCCAATAACAAATTGATGAGCGGCGTAATGGATACCGTTTCCCAACTGCTTTTCAAGCTGCGCCGCCAAACGATCAGACACGCGGGTGATTTCGAAGAAGCCATTGAATGGCATCAGAAAATTATCGAAGCGATCAAAAAACACGATCCTAAACGCGCCAAAGAAACGTTGACGGGGCATTTGAAAGCTTCGCAAGCGGCCTGGGCTCGCGAAAATCGCAACAATGCCGCCAACAATGGCTCTGCGGTGCATTCTGCCAATGACCTCTCCGCCGAAGAAAAAGCAGACGCTTCGGCAAAACGTAGAGGCAAATAATTCTTCCAACCATAGTTTCAAAATGCTTCCTGACCTTGAAGAAGTAAAACGCAGGCTTGTGAGCATCGGCGAACTGGTGCGAGATCACGTGCTCGCCGAGCTTCGTCAGCAATCCACTGAATCGCTTTCTTCCGTGGCGTTTGAAACAGCGGCGGACAAAATCTATGTCATAGATCGTTCGGTTGAAACGATTTTGCTGCCTGCGCTGACACAGCATCTGCAACCGATGCTTTCGTTTGCGCTGATTTGCGAAGGCGTCAACGACGAACAGCCGCTCGCCTTCCCTGCCGATTTGCCGATCGAGCAATGCCAGGCGCGATTGATCATTGATCCGATAGATGGCACTCGGCCGATCATGTACAACAAACGAAGCGCATGGTGGTTGGCCGGAATTGCGCCCAATCTTGGCGAGCAAACTTCTTTGCTGGACATTCAGGTTGCCGTTCAGGTCGAAATTCCAACCACGCGGGCGGCGCTGGCCGATACGCTGTGGGCAGTTCGCGGCAAGGGTGCTGGCGGCGAAACCACGAATTTGATTTCCGGCGAACGAAGTGAATTTCAGCCGCAGCCCTCACGCGCGAAAACAATTTCTGGCGGGTTTGCGTCGTTCTTTCACCCGTTTCCGGGCGGCAAGGAAATTTTCGCCGCGATGGAAGAAGAACTGACGCAGAAAATCATCGGCGGTTTGGAACAAAGCAAGACGGCGATGTTCGACGAACAATATCTGTCCACAGGCGGCCAGCTTTATGAACTGTTGACCGGAAAAGACCGTTTGCTGGTGGATGTTCGCGGTCTGCTTTATGAATGCTTCGCGCGCGCGGGCAAGGCAACCGGCCATGCTTGTCACCCTTACGACCTTTGCACTGTTTTGATTGCCGAAGAATCCGGTGTCGAAATCACAGACGGTCACGGCCAACCGCTAAACGCGCCGCTGGACACAACCAGCGACGTTTCGTGGATTGGGTACGCCAACACAGACATTCGCCGCGAAGTCGAATCCACGCTGCTGCAATTACTGGATAAACATTTGCGCTGAATTCAGCGAAAAATTTATTGCCCGACGATCCTGCCCTGAGTAGAATCCCCGCTCCGTTTCCACAAAACACTGTTTGTAAATCGAAGTTTCAACTGCGCAGTCTCAGCTAAAAGGCGTGCCCCGGATTTCTGATTCCTTGTTTGTTCAACCTTGAGCGAGCCTGCTTCGGGATTTTAACCACCCCTCTTAAATCAGGAGATCAGCCATGAGGAAGATAATTTCAGTCATTTTCACCTTGTTGCTCGCGCTTACGGCTTTTGCCCAGCCAGCGCGCAATACAGAGCGTGAAAAAGTTTACTGGCAAGAACTGGAAAAAATTGCGCCCAAAGCCCTTGCGCCTTTCAAGGAAGCCACCGAAGCCATAGACAGCGGCGATTACGCCAAAGCGGCACAATATTTCGAAACCGTATTGAAGCTGGCGCCAAATTTTGAAGCGGCTACACGACGGTTGGGATTTTCATACATCGCACGCGGTAGATACGACGAAGGAAAAGCGCTCATCACGCGCGCTTACGAAAACAATCCAACTCCCGTCAACTCTTTTGCCCTGGCGCAAGCGCTGGCGTCTTCCGATGCTGGCAGAACTCCAACGGATGAACATCTGGAACGTGCGATGACGTTGGCGCTTAATGCTGCCCGGGACGGCCGGGACCGTGATGCGGATTATGCCGTGCTTGCGGCGCAGTTGGCAGCCCAGCTCAACCGAACCAAAGAATTCACCGAAGCCAAAACAAAACTGAACCAGGAATATCCCAATTTGTGGCAAACGCATTTCGTCAATGCATTGGGCGCAGCCAATTCTGAAAACTGGACGCAAGTCGAAAACGAAATCAAGCTTGCGGAAAATCTTGGGATGCCCGCTGAACTGGCGGCGTCATTTCGAGAATCTGTCCAATCTCAAACTGGCGGTTGGCATTACCTTTATTGGACGCTGTATCTGGTTGCGGCCTGGCTGGTCGGATTGGGATTGCTGTTTGTGCTAGGCAAAGTTTTTTCCGGCTTGACGCTGCGTTCCATTGAACAGGCCGATCCAAACGGGGAAACCAGCCCCAGCGAAATTTCAATTCGCGCCTGGTACAAACGCTTGATCAACTTCGCCGGCATTTATTACTACATTTCGCTGCCGGTGGTAGCCTTTCTGGTAATTGCCATCACCTGTTCAATTGTTTACGCGTTCCTGATGATTGGCAGAGTTCCGATCAAGCTGGTGCTGATTTTGGTCATTGCGGCTGTCGTTACCATTTTCAAAATGATTCGCTCGCTGTTTATCAAAATCGAAAGCGAAGATCCTGGGCGCCCTCTGCTTGAAGAAGAAGCGCCCGATTTGTGGCAGTTGACGCGCGAAGTCGCTGCTTCTCTCAACACGCGGCCAATTGATGAAATCCGCATCACGCCGGGTTGTGATCTGGCGGTTTACGAAAAAGGCAGTTTCCGGGAAAAAGCATCTGACAAAGCCAGGCGTATTTTGATTCTCGGTGTTGGCGTGTTGAACGACATGAAGCTCAATGCATTTCGCGCCGTGCTGGCGCACGAATACGGCCACTTTTCTCACCGCGACACTGCCGGAGGCGACGTCGCGTTGCGCGTGAATCAGGATATGGCAAAGTTTGCCTACGCAATGGCATTGTCCGGGCAAGCTGTCTGGTGGAACATCGCGTTTCAGTTTTTGCGCGCTTACCATTTCATCTTTCGTCGGTTGAGCTACGGTGCGACCCGTTTGCAAGAAGTGCTGGCTGACCGTGTCGCGGTTCGCAATTTTAGTGCTGACAGTTTCGAAGAAGGATTGCGCCACGTCATTCGACGTGACGTGGAATTCAATTTTGCCGCGTCGAAGGAAATTGAAAGCGCTCAAATAAACGGACGCGCAATCGCCAACCTGTACCATCTTCCTTCGGTCAAAGGCACGCAGCACGAATCAGAGATCGAGCTACAAGTGCAAGACATCATTACTCGGCAAACGACGGAAGACGACACGCATCCCAGCCCCATTGATCGTTTTCGGCTAGCGGCAAAAATCACCACACGCGGGTTGTTGCCTGCGAACGGCATGGTTTGGGATTTGTTTGCCAGTCGAGAAAATCTAACCGAAGAAATGAGCAGGCTGATTAACAATCACGTTCACGAAGTTTCGGCTGACGCGGTTTGAGGCGGTTGCGATGAAACCCTTAACCAGATTTTCCTGTCTTCTGGTTTTACAACTTGCAGCCTGCGCGATTGGCTTCGCGCAGGCTGTTCCTTTGTCCGCCGCAGAGTTTGAAATCATCGAAGGCGTTTTCCACGACGGATTGGGAACCTTTGCCGAATTGAAGCTGGCGAACAAAGCGATTGAACTGAGCGCAATCAGCCAACAGCCATTCGATTTGCGCAGAAGCGAAGCCAAAATGCGCGATGCCATCGAACGCTTGCCCGCCAATCATCCGGCACGGAAAAAGTTTGAAGCCGAACGTGCGAACGTCGCCTCAGCAACCGAACGCGGCGCGGCTGAATTGCTAAACCGTTCAGGCAAAACATTGTTGGCGCGCGTTCTTCACACAGCGAAAGACTTCGCCAATGCCAGAGCCGCCGATCTGGTGATGGAATTTCAATCCGGCGAGCGTTTGCCGATTTCAGTCAAAACCGAAAAATCCAACAAGATCGCCGTCGCTGAAGGTCAGACGCCGGACATTCAAACCAAATGGGCTGAGCGTTACTTCCAGGTTTCATCGGCAGAATTCAATTCGCTGGCGCGCGAACTTGGGTTCGGGTCTTCGGCTGAGTTGAAGGCGAATTACTTGAACGTATCGCAAGTGGTGGCGCAGATTCTGATTCGCAAACTCGGCTTGACCGATTGCCAGCCGGACGATTTCAGCCGCGCTCGCGTGACAAACCTGGAAGCAGCGAAGTTTTTGTTTCGCCAGTTGCTGCGGTTCAAACACGGCAACGATGGCAGCACAGTCATCATTTTTGATCGGGAAAGCGGCACGGTAACCTGGGAATCGCGGCTGGAAGGAATTGATGTCGAACGACTGACGGCGGATCGAATTTCGTTTCGGCCTTCGCGCCCGCGCGTCAATCCAATCGCGTCGGAATTCGGCATCAAGATTGATGGCCAGGTTGTCGTGACATTTCAGATCAAACACAAACGAGGCAAAGCGCGTGGCAGTGACCGCCAGTTCGAGTTTTCAGACATCACGACGCGGCTGATTTTGTGACACGAACGTAATGCACAAACTCTATGGTTGCATCCCGTTTGTACTCGCGTCCGCTGTCGGCTTTGAACCGGCTGTAAGGCTGCTGAAACGTTTTCGGCTTGCCGCGCAAGCTCAGAATCCGATTGATTTGCTCCAAACTCAGCACGCCTTCGTCGTTGTAACTCAGCAAAATGTGGCGCGTTCGCGCATTGACGATCAAATCTTCCAGCGCTTCGGCAGCCAGTTTTGACTGGCAATACCGGCTGCGCGGGTAATCGCGCATTCCGGTGACGCCTGAAAGCTCCGGGCTGTCATAAGCCGCAATCGTTTCCAGCACATGATAATTTGCGCCGTATTGCCGGTGGTTATAGGGCGGATCAAGATAAAGCACGTCGCATTCAATTTCGCGAACAAGCGCGTTTGCGTCCCGCTGGTGAACTTCACAGCCTTTGACGTGATTGGAAAGTTCGAGCGGTTTCAGCGTCAGCGGTCGCAACGCCGTGGGCTTGAATTTCTTCAGGAAAGCGCCGTATACGCTGGCTGTATTGGCAACCTGGTCAATCGCTTCCAGCAACGACGTCAGCAGGTAAAAGGATTCGGCTTCGCTGATCAGTTTTTGTTCGCGCCAGCTTTTGATCGTCTGGCGAATGGCGTCGGCTTTTTCGGCATTCTCGGCTGAGTAATAAAATCGGTCGCCAGCCGGGCCATAATTTTCCGCGATGAAGCCCGGCGAACCTTCCAAACTGTTCAGCAAAGTCAGCGCTTGCTCGGCTGAGCTTGTACCTTCAACTTCGATAACCGGCTTGTAGGATTGCAACAAACGAGCAAAACGCGGCTGTTGATTAATTTCAAGGTAGGCTTTGTTCAGCGTGTACGCATACTGCTGGAAGTCATTGGAAATCACGCGCAACCCGAGCCGCTTGAACATTCGCCCGACAGCTCCCGTTCCCGCAAAAATATCGCAAGCAGTGCGCTCGTCCCCGTCGCGGACTTCGCGCCATTTTTCTTCGATAAATGGAAGCAGGGAATGTTTGGAGCCGATGTAGTTCATTTTCGCCGCTATTCATCACCGAACGAGGTGCCCAGATCACGAGCCGTTTGAATGACATCGTAATCCAGCGGCACTTGTTTACGGTGTTCGATGGCGGTTTTCAGCGGGACAGAAATAATGGTTGATGATTGATAGGCGACCATCACGTCACGTTCGCCGCGTTGAATGGCGCGGATGGCAGCGGCTCCGAAGCGAGTGGCAAGCAGACGGTCGGCTGGTGTTGGCTGGCCGCCGCGCTGCAGGTGCCCCAGCACAAGTGAGCGCGTTTCATAGCCGGTCATTTGCCCCAGCTTTTTCGCCAAATGCTCCGCAATGCCACCCAGTTTCAGGGCTTGCCCTAGGACCAGCGGCTCCTGGTAAATTGGTTCACCGCTGCCTTCGATGGCGCCTTCGGCGGCAACGATAATCGCGAAGTTGCGTTTGCGACGCCACCGGTCGTGCAGCTTTTCCGCGATGGACTCAAGCCTGTAAGGGATTTCAGGAATTAGAATGACATCCGCTCCGCCTGCGACTCCGGAATAAAGAGCAATCCAGCCAGCGTTGCGTCCCATGACTTCGACGATCATCACGCGTTCGTGCGATTCGGCGGTGGCGTGCAGTTTATCAATCGCATCCGTGGCTGTTGTCACAGCCGTGCTGAACCCAAAGGTCATTTCAGTCGCCATCAGGTCATTGTCAATCGTCTTGGGGACGCCAATGATAGGAATGCCCTTTTCGGAAAGTTGGTTGGCAATGGTCAATGTGCCATCGCCGCCTATGACCACCAGCGCTTCCAGGTTCAGATGGTGAAACGCCGCGACGATGTCCGCCGAAAGATCGGTTTCCGCCATCTGGCCGCTTTCCGTAATTATATGTTTGAAGGGATTGCCGCGGTTGGTGGTGCCGAGAATTGTGCCACCGCGATAAAGGATTCCGCGAACATCTTGCCTGTTAAGCAAATGTACGCGCTCAGGATGCAACAGGCCTTCAAAGCCTTTTTCAATGCCAAAAACTTCCCAACCGCAGTTGATCGCTCCGATGACCACGGCACGAATCACAGCGTTTAGTCCCGGACAATCACCGCCCCCCGTGACGACGCCTATTCGTTTTGGTTGAATGCCTGCGTTGCTCTTTCGGTCCATTCCTGAATCACTTCGCTCTTCACGCCAGATGGATAAAGTCTACAATTCAACATCGCGCACACTGCACGATCCGAAGTTCAACTTTACCCCCTGACGCAGAATCCGCAAAATCAATTCAGGATGTTTTTTAGATCCCGTCCGACAATGCCGCCAAATCATTGATGACAATGTGCCGTTCGTTGATATCAATCAATTCCCGCCGGCGAAGGTCGTTCAAATGCGCAGTCACTGATTCGCGTGTACTGCCGACCAGATCAGCAATCTCACGATGCGGCAATTTCAGATTGATCACAACCGATCCGTTTTCCTGAACCGTTCCGTAACGGAATGCCATTTCAGACAACACCTTTGTCAGTCGCCCCGGAACCGCTTCCAGCGAAAGATTCAGAACACGATCTTCGGTGCGCTTTAGTCGTTCACCGATTGTGCGGAAAACGTAGTCGTACAGCCGTGGGTATTCACTGATCAGTTGCTGAAAGTCTTCCTTGCTGGCGTAAACAACAGTGACGTCGTCATGTGCTTGCATCGCCCTGTCGCGCGACCCGGTCAGATACAGGGCGTCCTCACCAAAAATGACGCCTGGTGCCATAATGTCTATCAGCGCCTGATTTCCCCTTTTGTCAGAGCGCATGACTTTGACATAACCATTGATCAACCCAAAGATTTGACTCCGGTCATCCCCAACGTTGTAAATCATGCTTCGGTGCGGGTATCGCTTGAAAGAAAACTTGGAAGCAATCGCCTTAAGCGTCAGATAATCAAAGAGATAGCTAAATTCCAAACGCGCCAACCCCTCAATGAGATCCAAGCTGGATACCGAACGTCTTTTGGGTTTGACACCATTCGCTGACCGAACGTTTTCAAGAATTCCCATATTCATATCCTTACCCTCTTTTTGTGAAGGATAACCATTTGTCCTATCAAAGGAATTCTGAACAAAAAGACAATCTTTAACCTGCTTCAAGTCATTTACCTTGAAGAAAGCGACTCTTGCCAGAATCAAAAAGCAGACGGAATGGTTAAATTTCTTTCCAGATTGATAATTGTCATCAGTGGTCGGTAGGGGGATTGATGACACGAATTGCACTTACCTTCAAATTTGCACACAAATTCGGACGACACAGCTAGAAACCAGCCTGAGAAGATTATCTGACAATTTTTGGGAGATAACGTCCGACAGTAGGCACGATAGCATATTTCACTTTTTTGACACAACATTCACAGCCGACTTTTTTCATTAAATGTAATCTTTCTTCTTACACGGCGCGACGAATCATACTGATACCCAGGAGTAGTCAGGGAAATCTTTCTCAATTTGCAGTGAAGCTTGCTGAGGTTTGATGATTTGGCTAAGATGCAGGTGAATGAGCACTCATTCACCTGCATCTTCTTTACTGAAATCCTATGCAAACCAAACACAAGATGGCAGTTCGCACAGACGAACTTCCCGATGAAAAAAACCGCACTGGTAAATCTGAAACGATTCTGCGCGCCGCAGCCAAAGTTTTTGCTCAATCGGGCTACTTCAATGCGAAAGTTTCAGATGTGGCGCGGTCGGCAGGTGTCGCCGACGGTACGGTCTATCTTTATTTCAAAAACAAAGATGATTTGCTGACCTCCATCTTTAGCTGGGCGATGGGAGAATTTCTGACTCGCGCTCAGATTGAGCTGGCTGAAATTGCCAATACAAAGCAAAAGCTTTTGCGGTTTGCCAAGCTGCATTTTTCCTTACTGGAACAGGAGCGAGACATCGCCATTGTCTTCCAGATTGAGTTGCGCCAATCCACCAAGTTCATGGAGCAATTCTCGACAACTTATCTGGCCGCTTACCTGCAAATGCTTCGCGAAATCATTGAAGAAGGTCAGAACAACGGACTCTTCCGCTCCACGTTAAATGCGAAACTGATTGCCAAGCTGCTGTTCGGCATGCTCGATGAAATGGCGACGAATTGGGTCTTGAGCCATGGCAACCACAGTCTGACCGAAATGGCCGAGCCGGTATTGGATATTTTCTTCAATGGAGTGAATGCCAGCCATGCCTGACGCCCATAAGCTACCAAGTTCCCAATCCTCGTCTATCAAAACGCTGATAGACCTGTACCGCCACGCGATTGCCAAAGAAAAAACCGCGCTGCTCAATTTCAAGCGTGACGGACGATGGCAACAAGTATCTTCCAATGAACTGCTTGAAAAAGTTCGTTTGGCGGCAATGGGGTTGTATGCGCTTGGGGTTCACCCTGGCAGTCACGTAGGCTTGCTATCGGAAAATCGAATTGAATGGACGATCGCGGATCTGGCTGTCATCAATTGCGGCACAGCAGACGTGCCGATTTACCCGACGCAAGCGCCAAAGCAGGTTGCTTATATTTTGAATGACGCGCAGGTTGAAGTTCTTTTCATTTCAAACCAGGCGCAATATGACAGAGTGCGGGATGCTCTGAATTCCTGTACCAAATTGCGTGTGATTATTTCCTTCGATCCGGTCAATGCCCCCAGCGGCAAAGTGATGAGCTTTGAGGAATTGCTTAACTGGGGAACGGCAGCCTACGACACGGATCCGCATGCTTTGGAATCGTTGCAAGCCACTGTCACCCCGGAAACGCTGGCGACGCTGATTTACACTTCGGGAACAACAGGTGATCCCAAAGGGGTGATGCTGTCTCACGGCAACCTGGTCGCCAACGTTTTAAGCACCGCCCAGATCATGACCGTAGACGAAGACGAGTCGGTCCTGAGCTTTCTTCCCTTCTCTCATATCTTTGAGCGCGCGGTGATTTACTATTACCTGTTCATGCGCGCCAAAATTTTTTACGCCCGCAGCATTGATTCCGTCGCCGAGGACCTGCGCGACGTAAAGCCGCATTACCTGACCAGCGTTCCGCGGCTGTTCGAGAAAATCCATGCTCGTGCGATGGAAAAGGCGGATGAAAAAGGCGGGTTGACCGCCAAGGTCGCCCATTGGTCAATCGAAGTCGGTCGGCAATGGGCTGAAATCGCCAGCAACGGTGGTGACCCTGGCTTTGCGCTCAATCTAAAACACAAACTTGCTGACGCTCTCTTTTTCTCAAAATGGCGTCAGGCAATGGGCGGAGGCATTCGCTACTTCGTTTCGGGCGGAGCCGCGCTGGCACCTGAACTGGCCAAAACGTTTTTCGCTGCCGGAATGCCAATTCTGCAAGGATACGGACTGACAGAAAGCTCTCCTGGCATTACGTCAAATTCCGAAGCTCACAATCGGCTGGGTTCGGTCGGACAAGCTATGCCCGGCG
>CAZXHW010000180.1:0-11328 GCA_964639915.1 uncultured Heliomicrobium sp. | reverse complement strand
TGCGTGCACGAGCTCGCTCACTTACTTCCAGTGCTCGCGCATCAAAGCCTAAACCGGGTTGCCGCCGATCTTGACGCATCAGCAAGGACACTAGAAATTCAAAGTACCGCTGAATCGAAGCAAAATACGTGACACGCAATTCATGGATGGTCACGTTCTCCCGTAAAGCCTCTATGATCTTTAGTGCAGATTCTATGTGCGTGAGGGCTGTTGCAAAATGGCCACTACCAGACTCTACCCCTGCCAATTGATAAAGCGTCTCTGACTCCGCAAACCTGTCACCGCGAGCGCGGTCAATGGCCAAAGCTTGCTTTAGGTAATCACGGGCTTGTCCTGTACGGTGCAGGCTATGGTAAAGCTTGCCCATTTCGTTCAATGTTGCTGCTTCTGCTTGCCGCTCTCCGTCGGCTTTATGAAGCGCCAGTGCTTTTTGGTAATAAAAGACCGCTCGCCCCTTCTTGCCGAGAGCGTTATAAACTGCCCCGATCTCCCTCAATACATTTGACTGGTATTTCTTATCGGACAAGGTTTCTGACAAGGAAAGCGCCTGTTCCAGGTCGCTAAGAGCCTGCTCGTAATTCTTGTCCAGGTAATGTAACCACCCAATGACCGACAAGGCTCCTGACTCTTCGGCAGGATTTTCGATTTCCTTCCAGATCTCCCTGGACTCTAGAAAATGAGCCAGCACCTTGTCCGGCTTCCCCAGATACTGATAAAGGGCTCCCATGTTTTGAAGAATGCTCGCTTCCCAGTACCGGTCGCCTGCACTCTGGATAGTCGTTCGAGCCTCTTGATACATTGTCAAGGCTGCTTGCCCTTCACCTGTAATCACTTTCAGCGTGGCGGTCGCCGCCTGTGTCAACGCCTGCCCTCGCTTGTCTTCCACTCCACGATAAAGTACGAATGCCTGGTCAAGATAGCTGGCGGCCTGCTGAGTCTCACCTAAATCTGTGTAAAGAAACCCTAAAGACAATAGCGACTGCGCATGCCTGCGTCTGTCACCGGTGTGCTGGCATAAAGATGTAGCTCGCTGCGCGTATTCCAATGCCTTCCCTCGGTCACCAAATCCATAAGAAACCTCACTGAGGGAAAGAAGGGCTTGTGTCTCTCGCAATTCATCGCAAGCGATCTTGCTTGCTCCAAATGCCCTGTTCGCATATTTGAGTGCCTGTGGATAGTCCCCAAGATGCAGAAACACATTGCTGATGTCGCTCAGGATGTCACTTTCTTGCTCTGCCGATTGTGCTTCCTGCAGCAGCGAAAGGGCTGTTGTAAATTGAGCAAGCGCCTGATGCGGCTCGCCGAGTTGATGATAAATCTGCCCCGCGCCCCTTAGCGCTTTGACAGCCTCCTGGTTTAGTCCGGCAACTCGCCAGTGCTGCTCGGCCTCTTGATATTTTTTGATCGCATCACGGCTTGCCTGCATTTTCGCCTGAGGTCGAAGCCGTTCACCATCCGCAAACGCCCGTTCTCCTGCAATACGCTCTTTATCTTGTGGCGTTGCCGTCCGTCTTTCTTCGACTTTTATTTGGTAACTTCCAGTGCAGGCTTCAATTTCCAGCGCATAGGTTTCCAGCCGATAGTCTCCTTCTGTTTCCGCTAGAAGTGAAATCGTTGCTCGGCCATCCAAACGCCCTTCGTATTCTGTCGCCAGCCGCCCATCAGGCTGATAGATCGAGAGTCCAACATCAACGCCTTTTTGTTCCAGTTGTAAGCGTAGATATTGGCCAGCAACAAGAGGGACAAGATAGGAATGGCGTTCGCCAGTGACGAGTTCCCGGCGTACAACGTGAGCGGGATCAAGGCGCGTCCCGCTAGCCCATAAAGCTCTACCGAACAGCGGGCCGCGCCCGCAAGCCAGACTTCCCAAAGAGGCCAAGATAATCAAAAGACCCTGAGAGAAAACACACCACATCTTTCTCTCGACACCAGCCAATCTAGGCAGGACGAGAAGCTCAATCCAGTGCAGTATTGGCTTTCGCCTTTGTGGCATTGCGCCTTCCTGAATCAGGCAAAATACGAACCCCGAAAATCAACACCTTGAATCAAAAACTATGGCGCTGTTGCTCCCCCAGTCCCTTCTCCTTCGCAGTCGTCTTCATACTTAAAAAAAGTATCTGGCGGATTCTTCACCATAGGAACAAGCACTCCGCCAAACCTGGTGTTTTGCAGCAAATTGGTTCGGGTGTTTTGTAAGAGGTTTGTTCTGGTATTTTGCAACAGATTGGTTCGGGTGTTCTGTAACAAATTTGTCCTGGTGTTTTGCAATAGATTGGTTCTAACTCTACCCGCTAGTATTGCTCCACCAATATCAGTTTCTATAGACATCGGCAGCGGCGTTCCCTTACCTTTCTTATTCGGATCCTTTTCCTTTGGCCGAGGCTCACGTTGCGTCAGATCGCCATAAAACCTGAGAAATTCGCCCCAGCGTGTGGCCTTGGCAAAAGCCAACTCTTCATAAAAAGGGAGAGTCCGATCTAAGTCCGCTTTGGTCCAGGGAAAATAGATGGATAAACCTTGAGAATACTGAAAAGCGCTGCCGCTATAGCAGGAAAGCAGAACGACCTGTTTGAAAACGTCCAGAATGCCGTTACAAGCTTCTACAACTTCTCCATCCTCACAGCCGTCTCTCAAAAGTTCACAAAAATCCTTGAGGTCAACATATTGCTCAAGCTTGTAAGATTGTGCTCGCCAATGCGCCAACAACACGGCATTTTCAACCTTGCGGTCGCTCACTTTTCTGACTGCCTGAGGATCAGCTTTCTGTTTTTCTTGCCAAGTTGCATTTTCCGCAATCAACTTTTTAGACAAAAGTGTGGCCAGATTTCTGATGGGCGACTCAAGCGCCTCCATGCTTTCAAGGCTTAAAGCTGTCTGATCCACCGAAACTCCCGCAACAGTGTAAGGTGCATAAAATTGAATATATTCCTTCACAATTTGGCGCGACAGCATATCCGGTGGAATTGTGGGGTCTTCCTTCATCGCTGATAGAATTTCGTTATAGGGCCAGCCAGCGTTACGCGCGAACCCTTCAGCCCCGACCAGATAGAGAGCAGAATCCCGCAGTTCATAACCGACCTCGATCATGCTCATCAGGCAGCTATCCATTCCGACAATTTCAATTGGGTGTCCCAGTTTGCCTTTTGCCGAATCAAGAACCGATCTGAGGTCTTGAATGCTCAAAGCACTTGGGGGATTGTTGGAAGTCAGGAAATCTCCCACAGCACCGTCTCCGTGGCCCGAGAGAACCACCAAATTGGAACGCTCCGGGTCTACCTGGTCATTCAGAAAGCTTCTCAACAAATCGGAGTCTGATGAGCGGAAGAGTATTTCAGAATCTGTGACAAGCGGGGTTCCCAGGCCATTCAGATTTTTGGGACGACGACGAACTCCATTTGTCGTTTCGTTTAATTGACGCGCTCCATTTGTCTCTACGCTTGATTGAAGATTGGCTTTGTATTGTGGTTTTACAATTTTTGAGACGCTCAAATCGGTGGTGGCCGGTACCTTCACACTGTCCTCGTTCTTTTCCTCTGTCAGATTATCATTATCAAAATCGTAAAACGTGATCATCTCGCCGGTATCAAGCTGAGCTACGACTGTAACCCCCGATTCCTTAGTCTCGGCTCGCAACATCTCGGTCACAGCATACACGCTCTCTTCCTTGAGGTTATTATCCGCCGCTATGTAAATCATTACCTTCCAAGGCTTTGAGCCGTCCTCTCCTAACTGACTCGTAGAGATGATTGGTTTCTGTTCCGGAATTTTCTTCATCGTTAGCTCTCCTTAGATTTCCTGGGCCAAAATCCTATCTACTGGGCTGAAATAGGGATCTTTACAATTACCTTGGAGTTCCTAATCAGAACCGCAGAAGTAAAAAAGATGGGTCTACTCACTTGCCCAAAGATGTTTGTTGCTTGATAAATTGGATGTAGATAAATCCTGAGGAAACTCGTAACAGCGCGCACTTTATGCCGGGCAAATAAGCCTGTCAATTCTTGTTTAGACACGACCTTCGCCTAACTAGCACTTCCTTTTCCAGCTTTCGGAAGAACTCGGCAGCGCTAAAGCACACATCGCTATTGGCCACTAGAGATTTACCACTGTCATGTGCTCTTTCATGGCAAAACATTTCGGACAACAGAAAATACACGGCAATAACCCTGCTCCACAATGTTCCCATCTCTGTAGTAGACTTGGTCTCGCCTTGATTTTACGCACACGTGGGAAGCTATGAATCAATCATCTGAACAAAGTGACAATTCGTACTGTGTTTTTGAAATCATCAAGCCTCGCATTCAAACGATGCGCGTTCTCTTGGTGGACAATTTAATCGCTGATGAAGAGCAGTATTCTGACATTGCCAGGCGTGAGCCTGATTTTCACGCGGGCAAATGGGTGCGGCTAGAACGAATGATCGCCGGAATGGCGATGGGCAACATCGAAAACAACGTTCGCAAATTGATCAGCCAGCCGGACATTCGTATCGTTCACCTGTCGAAACTAAATGAAGAAACCGTAGCGGAGTTTGATCCCGATGCGATTGTGCTGAGCGGCACGCTGCGGGATTTTGATCTTTATTCCGACGAAATCATTGATGGCTTCAATCAGTTCGTTCGCCAGACCCGAATTCCTGTGATGGCGATTTGCGGCGGCCATCAAATGGTCGGTCAGGCATTCGGCGCAACCATCACAACGCTGGACAACAAATCGCCCGGCGAAAAGCGAAGCGGGCGTCTGGTGGAATATCAGTACCGCTTTGTCAAAATCACAGACATTAGCGATCCAATCTTTGCCGGAATTGAAAACCGTCCGAGCCCTCGCTGGCAGAAATACTCTAACCGCAAACATTTGCTGCGCGTCTGGCAAAATCACGGGCTGGAGATTGACCGGCTGCCAACGGGGTTCAAACAACTGGCGCGCGGCTATTTGTCCGAATATCAGATGATGGTTCGTCGCACGGCAGACCAGTTGATTTATGGCGTGCAATTTCACATCGAAAAATCTTTCCAGGACTGGCAGACAGACAAATACTGGGATCATCGCAACGAAAGCCGAGACGGACGGTTGCTGTTCGACAATTTCCTGATCGAATCGCTGCGGTTTCGCGGCAAGACGGCAAATTTGGTCAAGGAAGGCGATATTGCGCCGGAGGTTATGGTAACAAAAGCCGTTTCTCCCAATGGAAGCGCGGGAATTCCGGCGACAGGCTTTTAATCTATGGGCAAAGAATCTATCAATGTCACGATTCTGTTGTTTGGCGCTTGCCGAGAAGCCGCGGGACTGAGTGAGTTGAATTGCGCTTTGGCCGTTCCGGCGACTGCTGCCACAGCCTGGGATGAGTTGAAGCGACGGTTCGCCGATCTTGAGCGCTTCGAACGGTCGGCTCTAGTGGCTGTCAACGAAGAGCACGCACAACGTGATCAACCGCTAAAGGATGGAGATACAGTCGCCATTTTTCCGCCGGTTTCTGGCGGCTAAAGTTTTGACCAAAGTTATGCTGGCGTTTCTATTTTTCTTATTTTCAGTTCAAACCGGCGCGAAGCTGGATGCCGCCAAATTGCCTCAAACAGCCGCGACAGTTCGCGAATTTGTTCCAAGTGGCTGGGAAGTCGAAGCTCAAATTGTCGGCGACCTAAACCGCGATTCGATTCCTGATTTTGCGGTAACTTTGGTGGAATCAATGCCTGCCAATGCCGACAAAGACAATCCACCTGAACGCGAACGCGCGTTGCTGATTCTATTCAAATCCACCGAAGGCAACTTTTATCGCGCAGCGCTGGCGACCAAAGTGCTGGCCTGCACCCGGTGCGGAGGCGCGTTTTACGGCACGTCAGAAACGCCAACCACAGTCGAGATCAAGAATGGAGTGATTGTCATTCAGCAGGATTATGGCTCGCGCGAAATGACGAATGAGACATTTCGCTTTCGTTACGATCCCGAAGCGCAACGGTTTGTCCTAATCGGGACTGACCTAGAAAAACATGATCGAGTGACAGGTGATGGTTCAACGGAAAGCACCAACTTTCTGACCGGAACAAAGCTCATCACCAAAACAAAGTTGAACGAGAAGACAGGCAAAAAAACACTCTCAAACGTCAAGCAGCAAGTCAGCCGAGACAAAAAATTCATTGAGGACGTAGTCCGAGGTTACGACCAATAGAAGGAGAGGAATGAGCCAGGACATTTACGAAATTACGCGCGAACCAATTGATAAGCCTGGCCTGGAAAGCCGGCTGATTACCGGCGCTGCGGGCGCGGTTGTCACGTTCGACGGCGTTGTGCGGGACAACACCGACGGCCGCAAAGTGCTGACCCTGGATTACGACGCTTATCCGCCGATGGCCGTCAAAGAAATGCGCAGGGTCGGAGAAGAAATCCGCGAGCGTTGGCCGGAGGTTGAACGCATTGGCATCATCCACCGCTTCGGCGAACTGAAAGTCACTGAATCTTCAGTAGTTATCGTCGTCACGTCACCGCACCGCAAAGTCGCGTTTGAAGCCTGTCATTACGCAATTGACCGCGTGAAACAGGTGGTTCCAATCTGGAAAAAGGAAATCTTTGAAGACGGCGAAGCCTGGGTCGAAGGTCAGCGACCGGATGGGCAAACAACATAAATTGCCTAAATCAAAATTCCAGCCAAAGCTTAATTCTCAGCCCAGGATCAAGAAAAAATTCGACTTTCATTAAACCGCCACCGTCTATAGTCGCGGCAGTTGATTGTAAGCTGCCATGTAAGGGCTAGCCTGTTAAGCCGCCAGGCACAAGGTTTGGCGGCTTGAATAAAGTGAATAAGCGACAACGACAAGAGGAAGGCAGATCTGATTCAAGATATGGATATCAGCGACGATCAGATCATCGAGCGGACTCTCGCCGGTGAAACAGACGTTTTCAGCATACTGGTGCGAAGATGGGAACGGCCCATTTACGGCTTATCGCTGCGCATGCTGGGGCGGGACGAAGACGCGCGCGATGTTTGCCAGGAAACCTTTCTGGCGGCGTTTCGCAACTTGAGAAAGTTTCGTGGCGACGCCAAGTTCTCTTCCTGGATTTATCGAATTGCCATCAACGCCTGCCATTCGAAGCTGAGAAAGCATAGCGGAACGACGGAGCAATCCATTGACCTGGAAGATGAAGATGGACGGAAGTGGGAATTGGCCGACACCGACACGGAATTGATGCCGGATCGAATGCAGCGCGACCAGTTGGCGGCTTTGATCAGAAAAGCCTTGCAGGCTTTGCCGCCCGAAATGCGGCAAGTCATTATTATGAAAGAGTACGAGGAACTGACCTTTGCTGAAATTTCGGAAATCATGCAGATTCCGGTCAGCACGGTAAAATCCCGGCTTTACACAGGGCTTCAACAAATGCGCGCGCGACTGGAAAAGTTGCGCCCCGCATTATGAAGGCAGTAAAAATAGACATCTGCACAGAGGGAACAAGCAGAGAGAAGTTAGAGAGGTAAGGAGGCGAAAAGCCATGAACAACAAAAACCACGAATGTCATCGCAAAGAAGATTTAGTCGCTTACCTGTACGGCGAAGCGACTGCCGCTGAGAAAAAGTCATTCGAGCAACATCTGAATGACTGCAATGAATGCGGCGAAGAACTGAAAGCTTTTGGGCGCGTGCGCAATGACCTGAGCGCCTGGCAGGTGGGATTTGCGCCGCGCACCGAATTGGTCTTTCAGCGAAGCAAGATGGAAGTTTTGCGCGAATTGATCGGGCTGTTTCCGTTTTGGGCGCGCGGCTTGGCAATGGCCGGAGCAGCGGCAGTAATCGTTCTGACGGCGATGTCGGTTTATAACTTGAAGAGCGGAACAATAACCGCCAGCGGTTTGTCCGAACAACAGGTTCAGGCGATTGTCAGCAAAGCTGTTGCGGATGAACGAACCAAGATGCAGCAACAGAATCAGGCCGAATTTGCCGGCTTCAAAACGCAACTTGCCACCGAATTTCAAACACAACTGCAAGCAATTAGCGCCGAGAATCAAAACAAGCTGGAAGCCGTAAAAGCCAGTCTGAAAACAGAACTGAAAAAATCTGCCCGGCAAAATGGCTCGCTTCGTTCGTTCTTTGCCGTCGAAGATGATCGTTCCAATCCGTGGGGAGATTCGCGATGAAAAACTACCGGGACAAACTCGCCGCCTATAAAATTCCGGTGACCTTGCTGGTTCTGCTCTGTTTATTGCTCCAGATGACGGATCAGGCATTGGCACAAAGGCTTCGACGTCCAGCGAAAGTTCAGCGACAGATTCAAAAGAAACTGGATAAGCAAGGCGCAAACCAAATTGCGCCTTCGGGCAACGCGGATTCAACAACAACTAATCCCGTCAGCACAGGGGAGAAACAAGACCAAACCCAACCACAAAAACATAGCCTGGATGGAATCAGCAAACTTGGCCCGCGCGCAATGTTCAGGCCAGATGAAATCGCCATGAATATTCCAGGATTTGGCCGTCCAGCAACAATGATGATTTTGTTGCGTCAGCTTGATCTGACGCCTGAACAGAAAATGAAGTTCAGGGGGTTAAAACAGCAAATAGGCCCGAAGCTGAACAATTTACATCGTGAAAAAGCAGACACAGAAGCTCAGCTTGAAGAGGCAATTTATGGTGAAGAATTCGATCCTCAACGGGTGGAAGCTCTGGCAGCGCAATCTGCGGAAAAGACTGCTGAAATTATCAAAACGCAGGCTTTCATCGAATCGCAATTCCGCCAAATTCTGACGCCCGATCAATTTTATGTTTTCCGTTTGCTGGTTGGAGAACTGGTTCTGCCGCAGCGACGGGTAAATCCTCAGCAACTTCGCCAACAACAGCAACGGCGATTGGGTGGCCAACCAAACGCTCCTAATCGCCCACCGAATCAGGACTAATTGTTAGACAGCAACCAAAATTTCTGAAGCAAGAAGGGGGCACTTTGAATGTGCCCCTTTTTCCTTCTTCACCGCGTGGTGAATTCGGCAGCTTCGCCGTAAGATGCGCGCCATGTTGAACCCGCTTCCAAACCCGAATTACTACACGCCGGAACACGAACAGTTTCGCCAGACAATGCGTGAGTTTGTCAGCCGGGAAATTGCTCCGTTCGCGAGCGACTGGGATGAAGCCGAAGAATTCCCACGCGATTTGTACCGCAAAGCTGCCGCCATTGGCTTGCTCGGTTTGAATTATCCGGAAGAGTTTGGCGGCACGCCCGCTGACGGGTTTTATTCCATCATCGCATCGGTTGAACTGGCCGCCGCTGGCAGTGGAGGTGTTTTGGCTTCGTTGATGTCGCATTCGATTGGCGCGCCGCCGATCCTGAATGCTGGAAGCCGAGAAATGAAAGCGCGCGTATTGCCGCAGATTCTGGCCGGAGAAAAAATTTCTGCCCTGGCGATCACAGAACCTTCGGGCGGTTCAGACGTCGCCGCCATCAAAACCACCGCCATTCGCAACGGCGATCATTACATCGTCAACGGCGAAAAGACGTTTATCACTTCGGGCATTCGCGGCGATTACTTCAGCGTCGCTGTTCGCACCAATTCCGAAGACAAAACCGCAGCCGGAGTTTCGCTGCTGCTAATCGAACGCGACACACCGGGCTTCATCCGCACACCGCTGAAGAAAATGGGCTGGTGGGCGTCGGACACCGCGCACTTGTATTTCGATAACTGCCGCGTTCCGGTCAGCAATCTGATCGGCGAAGAAAATCAGGGGTTCAAAATCATTATGCGGAATTTCAATTCGGAGCGCCTGGGAATGTCCGCCGGAGCTTACGGATTTGCGAAAGTCTGTTTTGAAGATGCTTTGACTTGGGCGCGCCAGCGAAAAACCTTTGGCCTGCCGCTGGTTGAACGCCAAATCATTCGCCACAAACTGGTAGATATGGCGATGAAGATTGAAGCAACACGTTCGATGCTGGAAGACCTGGCTTGGCGAGTTCAGAACCGAGCGGGTGATCCGAACCTGCTGGTTGCTCAAACCTGCATGCTGAAAAATCTGGCCACACAAACGATGCAGTTTTGCGCTGATCAGGCTGTGCAGATTCTTGGCGGAATGGGGTACATGCGCGGCGAACGAGCCGAGCGCATTTACCGCGAAGTGAAGGTAAATATGATTGGCGGCGGAACCGAAGAGATAATGAAAGATTTGGCCGCGCGGCAAATGAAATTCTGAGCGGCTAAGGCGAGAAGCAGACCAGCCCCGCTGAAACGCCAATTATTGGTTGGGAAACGTGATGGGCGCTTCGACCCACGCAGCCCACTGGCCGATGCTGTTGCTGTCCCAGGCGATCCACATAAAGCCCTGCTCGCCCCACTTCTCACCCCAGGAATTCAAAATGCGCCACGCTTTCTTTTCGTTGTCCCAACCGGTGATCAGAATGGCGTGATTGCCGTTGCCAGTTCGGCGTTCGTTGAACACGCCTCCCAGATATGCTTTGAACGCGTCATCCGCAATGACCAGCGCAGCCAGCGGTCCGTGCTGCATCAGGGCAATTTTCATGTCCTGCACGCTGGGCGGTTGATCCGGATGTTGCAGATTCACGTAATCCCACGTGACCGCGCGCACGCCCGGTTTTGATTCGCATGGTAATTTGTTGCCGATGTATTGGTCGCTGACGCGCGGAACACCCTTAGGCAAGAAACCCGAAACCGGCGCCACGCCAAATTCCACCAAATGCGCAAAGCCACTGCCGTGCCAACCGCCCCCGCAATCGGCCTTGTCTTTGCGAATACAGTTAATCAATGATTGCACCGAAAAGCTGACGCTGGTGCTGGGCGGTGGTGGCAAATTTACGGTCTTGCCATTAACAGTTTCGGTGCCAGTGAACTGGGCAACTTGCGCTTGCAACTGCATGACGGATTCAAAGGCCGCAATCGAAGCAAAGGCCCAACAGTTCCCGCAACTTTCCCCTTGATCGCGCACGTTGAATTGCACGTGATTGCCCCAGTCGAACCTGGTCAGCAATTGGGCCACGCCTTCCAATCTCGAAGGAAGCGGCCTGCGCGGATGTTGCGCGCGAACTTCTTTGATGATTCGCGTGTAGGCAGAGTTTTGTTGAGTCTGTGCGCCAGGATGAGATTTCAAATACGTTTCTTCCCGCTGGCCCAGTTCCGCCAGCGCGCGTTCCTGTTGCGTGTGAATTTTGCGAGCGCGCTGACGCTCATCCTTCGGAATTTCCACGCCGAACAGTTCTGCCGTCTTTCGCTCCAACGCCGGGGTATAGCCAACTCGGTAGGTTTTCTTTCCTTCCAGCAGCTTTCGGAGCGTCTCTTTCGCTTCGGACGAAGGCGAGCTTTCCGATTGAGCTTGTCGCCTGTCGGGCGCGTTTGGCGATTGTCGTGC
>CAZXHW010000179.1:5921-11341 GCA_964639915.1 uncultured Heliomicrobium sp. | reverse complement strand
TCATATACCGATGGATGCGCGTCACATCCAGTCCCAACTGATCCAACCGAGTGTTGATCGTCGCCGCTCCCAACCGCTGAATCAGCCGGTTTGTCGCCCAATTGTTGCTGCTTCGGATCATGAATTCGGCCATCTGCCGAACGGTGTAGTTTGTGTTTGGATTCAGCCAATCGCCTTGATTGGTGCCGAACTGCGCGCCGGAATTCATCGTCGCTGTCCACGTATCGTTGCCCAGGTCAATTTCCCGCAGCAGCGCATACAGGATGCCAATCTTGCTGGTGCTGGCGATGGCGAATTCCTGGTCTGCGTGAACCATCACCTGCTGACCGGTGGTCAGGTTGATGACTGCCGCTCCGCCACGCGCTTTTGCGGAATCAACTTCTTTGCGAACTTTCAGGCTCAGCGAAGAGTTGTCATTGATCTGCGGCACGCCGTCGAAAAACCAGATTCCGCCGTAGCGAATGCCGTCCGGAGTTTCCGCCGCATAAAAGTTGTCAATGTTGTATCCGGCAGCCCAATAGTTGTTGTAGTAGCGTTGGAATTTGCGCCAGTCGCGATTGGTGCGAATCGCATACGCTGAATTTTTGTACTTCCAGATGCCGGAGTAATAAACGTCTCCATTGACCGTGTGGGCGTCCAGATGCACCGGCAGATAATCGTTTTGTTTGTAATTGTTCAGATGATCGTCGTACTGCTGGCGCGTCATCTTGTTGTGCATGTGGTAGCCAACGCCCGGCTGGTAGTACCAAATGGAAACGTAACGGGATTCGTCGTTTGATTCATACGCTTCGACGCGATGCGGAACCCAGCCTTGACTGCCAACGGTGTCAACAAGCGTTTGCATGCCTGGACGTGTTGAATGGCGATACAGCAGCCAGCCTGTCCCGGCGGTGTTCTTGTGATAAATCACCGCGTATCGAATCCCGTTCGGCGTGTCGTATCCGCTGACATCAACAGGGTAAAACCCCTGATTCTTCATATTCAGGTAAATCTGGTCGAATTCGGCCAGCGTTTTGCCGAAGTATCCGTACCACTGTTTGTTGCCGGTGTTTGGAACCCAGCGCGTGAAATAGCGCGTCGCGTTCCCTGATTTGTACCCGGTCAAGCGAACCGGGATGTAACCGTTGTCACCGTATCCGTCGAAAAAATCCTGTTGTAAGTCTGCTGGCGAGACGCCAAACCGAACGACGCCTTCCGCCTCGGCCAGCGCGATTGCTGGCAGCATCAAACTAAAAACAATCGCAAGAAATAACCCTTTGGCTTTTTGAGTAAACATAATTTCGCCCTCCTTAATGGCTGTACAACTATTTTTTCATCTACTGATTCCAGGCTTTCAAAAGTGGTTCGATTGATTGTGCCGGGACACCGTCGCAATCCACGCCTGGTTTCTTCCTGCCCGCTCCACTTACATCAGCGGAAAAAGTCGGGTAAAGCTCTAACGCCAACGAAACTTTTTTTTAATTGAAACCGCTTCCCCGTTTCGACGGGCGCACTCTAAGCGGGAAGGCATTTGGCTGTTGCGAAGCCAGTCACAGGAAGGGTGTAAGGTGAGTCACAGAGAAGATGAAGTATGAATTCGAGAGACAAGCATTCATCATTCAGCCTTCTGAATTCATCATTTCGCTAGCAGCGTTTGGCTAATGCTTGGGGGTTGTGAATGGTGATGTGGTATTGGCGATCAACGGACAAATAGCCGCGTTCTTTGTACGCGACGATGACTTTGTTGATGTGTTCGCGGGAAGCTCCGATCAAGGCGGCGATATCGCCCTGTGTCAGGCGGATGGGAATATGTGTGTCGCCGTTGGGTTGTAATTGGCCGTATCTGTCAGCGAAGGCAACCAATTGACGTGCGACGCGGTTTTCAACTTCCAGCCGAGCCAGCGAACGTATCTGTTCGTCGGCCATTCTCAGCCGGGCCGACAAAATACAGGCCAGGTTGTACGCCAATCGCGGCACCGTCAACAGAAAGCGATGAAACGTGGCGCGATCCATCCACAAAGCCTCGCTTTTTTCGAGCGTAACGACGCTGGCGGAGCGCATGGGCTGATCCAGCGCGCTCATTTCGCCGACGATTTCTCCCGGACCAAGAATCGTCAGAATCACTTCCGAACCGTCTTCGGATTCCGCGCAAACTTTGACCGTGCCATTGAGAATGATGTAGATGACTTCGCCCGCCTGTTCCGCCGTCATCATCGCAGTACCGGCGGTAAACGACTTGCGGTGTAACTGCGACGACAGCTCCTGCAACTGAGCGGTGGTCAGATTGCGGAACAGAGTCGTTTTGCCAAGTTCATTCAGCTCATTTTCTGATTGGGAATTCACCATGGATGCTGCGGATTGTGATTCAAGCCATTTCAAAATTCCAGCTTGGTTCGACGATTAGCCATCAGATTATCGTTAAAAGCAGTTTCGCGGCTGACAAATTCGCTCGATTATTTTTACGGCGTTGTCGAAATGTACTAAACTCCGGCCACTTTACGACACGGTATCAATATGAGCCCCGAACAATGGAAGAAAATTGATGAACTGCTGGACGCAGCGCTAGACTTGCCTCCTGAGCGACATTCGGCCTTTCTGGACGAAGCTTGCGATGGCGACGCAGATTTGCGTCGTGAATTGGAATCGCTGCTGGCGGCACATCAAAAAGCCGGCAGCTTCATTGAAACGACTCCCGCCAAAGGCCTGACGTAAGCGCTGGATTTTGACAAAGCGAGCGCCTCTGTGGCCGCCACGGCTGTTGGCTCCATGGCCGGCCAGAAGCTCGGACATTATCAGCTTGTTTCGTTGCTTGGCGCGGGCGGAATGGGGGAAGTGTACAGAGCACGAGATTCGCGCCTGGATCGGCATGTTGCCATCAAAGTTCTGCCTCAGCATTTGTCATCACATCCGGATGCAATGGCCCGGTTCGAGCGCGAAGCCAAGGCCATCGCGGCCCTTTCTCATCCCAACATTCTGGCGATTTACGATTTTGGCCATCAGGATGGCGCTGCGTATTTGGTCATGGAATTGCTTGAAGGCGTGACGCTTCGCCAGCGGCTGAAAGATTCCCCGCTCAACTGGCGCGAAGCGATCAAAATCGCCGCAGCGATTGCCGACGGCCTGGCCGCTGCACACGCTAAAGGCATCATTCACCGCGACATCAAGCCGGAAAACGTTTTCCTGACAAACGACGGACAAATCAAGCTGCTGGATTTCGGCATCGCCCGCGTCAAACGCGCCCTGGCCAGCAATGCGGCGACGCTGCTTTCGAAAAATGCGCTTTGGGAAGAAACCAGGCCGGGCACACTGATGGGAACCATTGGTTATATGTCTCCCGAACAGGTGCGCGGCGAAAATGTCGAAGCGCCCGGCGACATTTTTTCGCTTGGCTGCATGCTGATCGAAATGCTGACAGGCGAACGTCCTTTCACGCGTCCGACAGCCCCGGAAACCTTGGCGGCAATTTTGCGCGACGATCCGCCGCCCATTGACACGGAAGACCAGGACATTCCGACTGAGCTGGAAAAAATCGTTCGCCGCTGCCTGGAAAAAAATCCTGAAGAACGGTTTCAGTCGGCGCGCGACCTGTCATTGGATTTACGCTCTCTGCTGACCAGCGCATCCGGCATTTATCGCCCGGTGTCAGGCGCGCAACGGCAGGTGACGGCTGAAATCCCTGCACTGAATACCGGCGCGCATCAACTGCAATGGCGCGCAATGCGATGGATTTTCCCTGCCCTGGCTGTTGTGCTTACGCTCGTGTTTGCCGTGGCTGGTTTTCTGTGGTGGAAATCGAATCGAAGCTTTGCGCCCGCACCAAATTCGCTAGCGGTGCTTCCCTTGCTGAATGCCACCAACGACAAAGAGCTTGAATTTCTGTGCGACGGAATCACCGAAAGCGTCATCACCAATCTTTCTCAGTTGCGCCCCAAACTTCGCGTGCTGGCCAGCAGCTCAGTCAGAATTTACAAGGGGCGGGAAGTTGACCCCAAACAGGTCGGGCTTGAATTGAATGTTCACAACATTCTGACCGGACGAGTCTTGCAACAGGGCGGAGTGCTGATTATTCGCGTGGAACTGGTAGACACCACGGACAGATCGGTGTTGTGGAGCACAAGTTATCAGCAGCCGCGCGCCGATTTAATTGCGATTGATTCGCTTTCGATTCAGGGAAACATCTCCAGGCAGATTTCCGAAAAACTCCGCCTGGAATTGACCGGTGAAGAACAGAAACTGCTGGCAAAGCAATACACCGCAAACAAAGAAGCGTACAACCTTTACCTGCAAGGCCGGCTGTACTGGAATCGGCGCAACGATGAAGACCTGGAACAGGCAATTTCGCTGTATCAGCAAGCGATTTCTTTGGACCAAAACTTTGCTTTGGCGTACGTCGGCATGGCGGATGCGTATGTTCTGCTTTACAACGGCGGTCCCAAACGAGAAGCCGCGCGTGACAAGGCGGAAGAGCTTGCCCGCAAAGCGCTGGCGCTTGACGGCCAGTTAGCTGAACCTTACAGCACACTGGGCTTTCTGGAAGTGTTCCGGCATCAAAACTGGCATCAAGCCGAAACGTATTTCAACCGCGCCAAGGAACTCAACAGCAGTTATGAAACTGCCTACCACTGGCACGCCATCATGCTGGCGATTCAAGGCCGGTTTACTGAAGCGTTGAATGAAATCAAACACGCCAAAGAATTTGCACCGCACTCTTTTCCCATTAACAGAGATCAGGGCCACATCCTGTTTCTGGCGCGCCGGTACGACGAAGCCATTGCCCAGTTGCGCAGCACAATTGCAGCCGAACCGAAAAATCCCAATGTGACCGAGGCCTATTCCTGGATCAGAAACTCATACGAACGCAAAGGCGATCTGCAATCGGCAATCAATGAATTCAAAAACATCGGTGCTCCGGCTGAACAAATTGCTGAAATTCAGCAGGCGTTTACCCAAGGCGGGTCCAATGGGTATTGGCAAAAACGGCTTGAATTCCGCTTGAAAACAAGTCCCGCCACAACCCCTGACGGACGAATCCTGCAAGTTTTTGCTTACTCGGCGGCAGGGGAAATCGAACAAGCCATGAAATTGCTGGATCAGTCCATTTCCGAAGACCATCACGACGGGACGGTTTATCTGAAAGTTGATCCGCGCTTCGACAATCTGCGCTCTCACCCGCGCTTCTCTGAGTTTCTGAAACGTCTGAATCTGCAAAATTGAACAATCGGCGTTTACAACATCCACAACTCAGGCCGCAGTGCCTGCTTGATCTTGTGCAGCAAAATCTGTCCGATCATTTGCCGGTCAAAGTCAATCCGGGCAAACGCCGTCATTCCGGGCCGCAGCATTCCCTCGGCATTTTCAATCGTTAGTTCCACGCGATAAATCGTCTGGCCGCTTTGATCGCTTTCGCTGAGAAACAGGGACCCGACGCCGTGGAGATTGTG
>CAZXHW010000179.1:0-5911 GCA_964639915.1 uncultured Heliomicrobium sp. | reverse complement strand
CAGGTGTACTGCACCGGGGACGACCAGCCCGACTTGGTCACGGTGCCGTTGAAGGTTTGGTCTGGGAAAGCGCGCGCTTTCAGCCGAACCGGATGCCCGACGCGCACGTCGCCAATTTCGCGTTCGGGAACCTGAATGCGAACCAGCAACTGGTGCGTGTCAGCAACGCGGCAAATTTCTGCACCTTTCTGAAAAAACTGACCGGTCAAGCGAGGCAGCTCTTCGCCAAAAACGACTCCGGCGCGCTGCGTGGTTAAATCGAATTGGCCGCGTTTGCGCTGCAGCAAATCGCGCCGCGATTCCAGCGAAGCCAGTAATTCGCGCAATCCGCGCAGTTCCCCGCTAAGCTTTTCCAAAGTCAGCCGTTCAGTTCCCGCATCGGTTTCGGCCAATCGAACATCGGTTGCCGTTGCTGTGTGAATGCGGCGATGCTGAACCAACGCCGCATTCAAACGTTGTCGTGCGGCGTCTAGCGAGCCTGCCAACGTTGCAGCGCGCGCTTCCTGCGCGTCAAGCTCGCTGCGCGGAACCAATCCTTGCGCGTGAAGCTGACGAAACCGATCGCGCTGTTTAATGGCCTCATCGCTGAGTGCGCGTTGTGCGTCGGCTTCCGCTTGCAGGGCGGCCAAAGCTGCTGGGAAATTTAACGGTGAATCTTCGTTTTGTATTTTGTTTGAAATAGCGACGATACGCGGAGCGTTCGTCTGCTTGCCAGAATCGCTGGGCTGGGTTTGCTGCCGAGAACGGATTTGCCGTTGTTCGGCATCAATTTCCGCAAAGTCGCGCTGCCGTTGTTGCAAAGCCACATCGGCACGCAAAGCCGATTCGCCGCGAACACGCAGTTCGCCCAGAAGCCGGTCGTAATCGGCTTGCACACGAGCCACATCAGTTTGGACTTCGGCAATTTGATCTTCGACATCCATATTGCCCAATCGGCCAATGACTGCTCCGGCTGCCAATTGATCGCCAGGTTTCACAGACAATTGCACCAGCGTTGCGGCTTCAGGAGCACGAACGATTGTTTCGCGGTCCGGCAAAGCAATCAGTTGGCCATAACTTCCCACCGAAGCTCTCCACGGTGTGACCAGTATGACAACAGCGATCACCGCCAATGCCAACGGAATCAATTGGCGTCGCGGCAGGATTTTGGCCAAGGCGGCATAACGGCTCGGCGATTCGGCTTCTTTAGTATCCGGCAAATCTGCCTGCTTACTGACGCGTGTGGAACTGAAGAACTTCAGCAACGGCTTTCGCACAAATATCAGAACAACGCCAAACGTCAGCAACAATCCCAAGAGGTAAAAAGTGTTCATCAGCCAATCTCCCACGTAAAAGATAATGACCGCCATCAGACCAACGGAATAAACCGCCGACAAAGCTCCGTACAGCGTGTAAATCGTTTTCTCTCGCTGTGAATAAGGCTTCTCTTCGCGTTTGCCCGTCAGCAAGCGCCGCCACAGCCCCAGCCAGTAAGCGCGCGAACGATCCATCAAATTCGGAAGCCGCAGCCACTGGCTCAGGAAGTAATAGCCATCCAGTTTGATCAGCGGGTTGGCATTCAGGAAAACATCCAGCACGCTGCCCAGCATGCAGACGAAAATGACATCGGCCAGCATTGTGTGCGGAACCAGCACGAACCAGACGCCAAACAAAAAACCGCCAACCATCAATTGCCAGTAAATCCCAGCGGCAATCACCCACAACCGTCGTCCGCGCGTCGGAATCAAATGAATGCCGGAGACATTGCAGTACAGCGCGAACAAAAAGTAATAGACGATCAACACGCCGACCTCGGTCGCTCGCCCGCCGAAGGCTTTGCAGGTCATGCCGTGCGCGAATTCGTGCGTCACTCCGATCAGATACGCCGCGATGAAAATCGCCAGGTAATGGTCGCGCATCAACGGCGCTCCATACGCCGTCACCTGTTCGATGTGCATCAGTGCCAGCAGCACCATGCTCAGAATGAACCCTAAGCTGAAAATGAAAAATCCGGTCGTCCAAATCCAGCGCAGCTTGGGCAACAAAAACGTGAACAGTTGATCGGGATTGAATAGTTTGATCGGTTTGTAGGCTTTTTGGCTTTGCGGAGAATCCGGCCCTTCCTGAAACTTGCCTCGCTTCCCTGCCAGCAAGCCGTAATTTTCCAGCTTGGTCAGGAACTTGGTCAGCGTCGGCAGTCCGAGTTTGCCACTGTATTGTTGAAGGAAGCTTTCGCAGATTTGCGAAGGGGTGCGCTGGCCGTCAATCAGCATTAGGACTTTGCGTTCGGTTTCGCCAAGCAGCAGGTAACGGCCAACCGAAGCTGCACCGACGACCCAAACCACACGTTCGCCGTCTGGCTGCTCAGCCATCTCCAAATCATCGGCGGGTTGTGGTGGATACGCGCAATGCTCAGTCATAACCACACAGATTGGTGAAAAAAAACCTTCATTTTCCATTTTCCATCTGGTATTTATTATTTGCCATTGAAGAGAAACCGTTTAGTCATCAATCAAGAACAGAGGGTAGAATGGAAAATGAAGTTACTGCCAAAAACTCTCAAGCCAGAGCAGATCAACTCGAAGATCGTCTTATCAACTTTGCAGTTCGCGTCATCAAGCTTTCAGCAGCTTTGCCCAAAACTCCTGCCGGAAAACATATTGCTGGGCAGATTCTGCGATCTGGTACTTCTCCTGCACCGAATTACGGTGAAGCTCGAGGAGCCGAAAGCCACGCTGATTTCATTCACAAACTTGGCATAGTTTTGAAGGAATTGAATGAAACTTCTATCTGGCTGCGACTCATTGAGCGCAGCGAAACCCTCAACCCGAATCGAGTAACCGGGATCCTCGAAGAAAACAAAGAGCTGTGCCGTATTTTCACTTCTTCACTAAAAACCGCACGCGCCAACAAACGGTAAATCCATTTCGTTTCATTGTTGAACTACGTTTGCTCTGGACTAGTGATTACCTTTGAAATGACAAACGAAAAATCAAAAATGGAAAACGGAAAATGCCCCCTCTCCATGTAGAGAAACGAGATTCGCAGCCAATAACCTTCACTGGCAGCGCAATCTTTCGTAATTTTCTCGGACGGCTTTCAGTTTTGGGTGATCGGCGGAAAGAGTTTGCTCAAAAATTTCCAGCGCACGGCGGTACGCTTCGACGGCTTCTTCGCGGCGGCCAAGCTTTTTCAGAAGCACGCCCAGGTTGTTCAGCGTCACGGCTACGTCCGGGTGGGATGCGCCAAACAGTTTTTCCTTGATTGCCAAAGCACGGCGATAAAGCGGTTCGGATTTCTCCGCCCGATTCGTGTTGGCATACAACGCCGCTAAGTTGTTCAAATTGATGGCGATTTCGTATTCAGCGGAATTGTCGCCTGACGCAAGTTGCCGCTCGAATACTTCCAGCACGCGATTGTAAATCGGTTCGGATTCTTCATATTTCTTTTGCCCGTCCAGCACGCCAGCCAGCGCCGCCAGGTCTGCCGCCAAATGCGTCTCCTTAACCTGTGGATGCCCGGCGTCAAACGCTTTCTGGCGAATTTCCACAGCGCGTCTGGCTGCCGGTTCGCCTTCGACAAAACGTCCGCGCGCGTGATCCAAACCGCCCAGGTTGTGATAAATCGTGGCGACTTCGGGATGCTCTTCGCCCAAATGCCGGATGGTCAGATCAAGCGCGCGGCGGTACAGCAATTCGGCCTGGTCGAATTGCCCGGAGTATTTGTAAAGAATCGCATGGTTGTTCAGCACAGCACTGAGCTCCGGTCCTTCCGCGCCAAACACTTGCTCTGCCAAAGCCAAGGCTTGCTTGAACAGCGTTTCAGATTCGCTGTAGCTGCCATGTTCGCGCAGCTTGTCAGCCCGATGAACCAATGTCCAAATCTGCCGTTTCGGATCAGCCGGAGTTGTTTCAGTTGCTGTGCTCATTATTTTTCCACGCTGCTTGGGGTTCAGGATTCAACGGATTAGATTAGAGGGATGCCCGGAGCAACCACTGTTTCAGCTTCCTCAACCGTCAGTTCAATTTCTACCGTTTCGCTATGGTTATCATTGAGAGCTGGGGCAATAACCGCTTCAGCTTCCTCAATGATCAGTTCGATTTCGTGGTTGGTGATTTCATTTGTGTTCATAATGTCGCTTCTCCTTTTCGTCATAAAAGTGTCGTTTTAGGGAAGCAAAGCAGAACTACTGCCTCGCCTTTCTGAGTAAGCGTCAAAATTTCCGCTCACTCAGAAAGGCGGGAAACTCAAATGGGGTTTATCACTGCCAGAAAAAAATCTGCCCCATTAGTTTTCACGTGCCAGCGCCAAGCTGTGGTTTGGCTTGATGCCAGGAGCAATCAAGGCTTTGACTGTGAATTAAATTTCTGCGGTTTCGTTGTGATTGCTGGTCACAGCGGGAGCGATCACGATTTCCATTTCTTCCACGGTCAGTTCGATTTCCTGTTTGATGATTTCGTTCGTATTCATTGCGTTATTTTCCTCTTTATTTGAGTTTGAAGTTTTTGCAGAACGAGGTGCGGCATAATCGCCGTTCGCTCCACCTTGAACGGCGCTTTTTGCCGCTCACTCAAACAAGCGAAAAACCTGAATGAAAATGATCACTGGGGAAAAATTTTTGGCTAGCTTAGCCTTCAATTGCCAGCGTTTCGTTATGCTGAAGAACCAAACCAGGCCCGAGAGCTACGACAGTTTCGGCTTCTTCAATCATAAGCTCGACTTCCATCGTTTCATTATGCTGCAGTGAAATGCCGGGAGCGATCACCGTTTCGGCTTCTTCAACAGCCAATTCAATTTCCACCGTTTCATTGTGCTGAAGGACAGGACCGGGAGCGACGACATCTTCAACTTCCTCAACCATAAGCTCCACTTCCACCGTTTCATTGTGCTGAAGAGAAACACCGGGCGCGATGACTGTCTCGGCTTCTTCGACGGCCAGTTCGACTTCTACGGTTTCATTGTGTTGCAGCATGGGGCCAGGAGCGATAACTGTTTCGGTTTCTTCGACAGTCAACTCCACTTCTACTGTTTCGTTATGTTGCAGAATGGGGCCAGGAGCAACGACAGATTCAGCTTCCTCAATTATCAGTTCGACTTCCAGACTAATAGTTTCGTTCGGGATCATAACTTTTAGTTCCTTTCGATTTAGCGTTGAGTGTTGGAGAGCGAAACCTGCCATTTCGCTCCCCGCTTCGGGCTTTGCCATTTGCTGCCCGATTGCTAAGGCGAAAGTCGAAAGTAAAAACTATCATCCCGACGAAAAAAATTCGCCAGTTCGTTTTTAGCTTTCGAAAGTCTGGTTGTGATTGAGCCCAAGTTTTGGTGCAACAACGACTTCGGCTTCCTCAACGGTCAATTCGACCTCTATCTGGTTGTGATTGGCCGCAAGTCTCGGTGCAACAACAATTTCGACTTCCTCAACGGTCAATTCAACTTCCACCGTTTCGTTGTGATTAAGCGAAACACCGGGAGCTACCACCGTTTCCACTTCTTCGACAGCCAGTTCGATTTCTCGATTGACGGCTTCGTTTGTATTCATAGCGTTTTCCTTTCTATCTTGGGTTGAAGTTCAGCGGTGCAAAAGGCGGCGCGATTGCCTCCTCGCCCCGCCCTTTAGCGACACAGACGTGTCACCCAAACATAGAAGCGTTAATTGAGAACGAAAACGCTAACTGGATGCGAAAAAAAAACTTTAGTGACTTAACGATTCGTGATCAAAGTTTCGTTGTGATTCAAGCTAAACCCTGGAGCAGCAATCATTTCGACTTCCTCAATAATCAGATCAACCTCCACCGTTTCGTTATGGTTCGTGTCAACAATTGGCGGTGGCCGAAGTGGCGAGACCACCGATTCCAACGCTTCAACATTCAATTCAACCTCAACCGTCTCGTTGTGATTCGGATTGCCAAAACCATCTCCTATAAGCGGCGCG
>CAZXHW010000178.1:0-11343 GCA_964639915.1 uncultured Heliomicrobium sp. | reverse complement strand
TTTGGTGATCAATCGGGTCAGCGCAAACGACGAGATCAAACCGACCAGTAAGCCAGCCCCAACCAGACGCATTCCTTGCCCGATGACCAGTTTCAAAATGTCCGAGCCTTGCGCGCCCAGTGCCAGCCGGACGCCGAATTCGCCTGTGCGCTGCGCGACGGAATACGCCAGCACGCCGTAAATGCCGACCGCGGCCAGCAACAGCGCTAAGCCAGAGAGCCAGTTCAACAACACGGCACTGAATCTAGGTTGCGCCAGATTCGTTTCAATCAGTTGCTCCATCGTCGCGACACGCGTGATGGCTTGCGCTGGGTCAAGCGCCGCGACTTCGTTGCGCACGGTTGGCAGCATCGCCAGCGGATCTGTTTTGGTTCTAACGGCAAAGTGATTGACGAATGCCAGCGGCCATTGGGTGAACGGAATGTACAAATCAAAACGAACGTCTTGCAGTGCACGGTGTCGTGTATCGGCAGCGACGCCGACAATCGTTCGCCAGGGGGAATCACGCAGATTGAGTTTTAGCCGTTTGCCGATGGGATCAACGCCCGAGCCGAACATGGTCGTCGCCATTGTTTCGCTGATGATGGCGACGGGCTGCGATTGGTCAGTATCGAAATCCGTAAACTCGCGGCCCGCTTTGACTGGCAGTTTGAAGGTGCGGAAATAGTGCGGCGTGATGGCTTCAAAATTCGGCACGCGATTCTTTTTGGCTTCGACTTCCGATTGCCCTTCCAGTTCAAATGGCACGTCCCAGCCGACAGTTCCTTCCATCGGGCGAATGAGCACTGCGCTGGCGGCTTCGATGCCGGGACGAGCTTCCAGGCGTTCGATCAACTGCCGGTAAAATTCGCGCCTGGATTCCGGTGTTCCATATTTCTGGCCTTGCAGCCGCAAATGCATCGTTAGTGTGTTGGCCGGATCAAAGCCTGTATCGAGACGGCTGAGATTGACGAAGCTGCGCAAGATCAGCACGGCTCCCACTAGTAAAATCACGGTCACAGCGACTTCGGCAATCACGAGCAAACTGCGCGTGCGCGAGCCGGAACGCTCGCCAGACATTTTGCTGCCGCCTTCGCTCAGTCGTTGATTCAGATTGATCCGCGAAGCCGTTAGCGCCGGAACCAGTCCGCACAAGATCGCTGTCAGCAACGTGATCCCAAGGCTGAACAGCAGCACCGTGATGTTCAAGCTGACTTCCTCAATGCGGGGAATGTCGGCGGGTGCAACGCGAACCAGCAATTCGATTAGCCAGTTCGACAACAATACGCCACCCGCTCCGCCGACCAGCGCCAGCAAGAAACTTTCCGTCAACAACTGGCGAATCAACCGCAATCTCCCAGCGCCAAGCGCAGCGCGCACAGCGAACTCTCTGCGCCGGGCTGTTGCGCGCGCCAGCGACAAGTTGGTGATGTTTGCCGTGGCGATCAGCAACAGCATTCCGGTTGCCGCCAACAACAACCACAACGCCGGACGCGCATCGCCAAACAAATTTTCAGCCAGTGGCGTGAAGACGATGCGATGCCCGGCGGCGTCCATTTCAGGATGCGCCGCCGCAATGCGCGAAATGATGGTGTTCATTTCGGCTTCGGCCTGCGCCGGGGTTACGCCGGGTTTCAGCCTGCCGACTGCGGTCATAAATGACGCGCCGTAATTTTCCGTTTGCCTGGCGGCGACAACCGTTTTGATCGGCAGCCACAGGTCTACGCCTTTGGGAAATTCGAACTTCGCCGGCATGACGCCAATCACAGTAAAGCCTTGTTCGGTCAGCGTGATGTTTTGGCCAATGATGTTTGGGTCGGCGTTGAACCGTTCCCGCCAGATGCGGTCGCTGAGAACGGCAACTTTTTGCCCGTTTATCTGATCGTCGCTTTCATTGAAAACGCGCCCGTAAGCCGCTTGCGCGCCGAGCAGGGAAAAGAAACTTCCGGTCACTTTTGCGCTTTCAAGCTGCACGGCTTCGCCCTTGCCCGTCAGCACATAGCCATACCCGTATACCGTCGCGGGCATGGCTGCGATGCTGGCGAAGCTATTTGATTGCTGTTGCCAGTCCCCGACTTCCGCCAGCGCCAATTCGACGAAAGCGGTGTTGGCGGCAGTGTCCCGCTTCCACAGCGTGACCAGTTGTTCCTGCTCGGCGAAAGGCAGCGGCCGCAGCAGCACGGTATAAACAACGCTGAAAATTGCTGTGTTCGCGCCAATGCCCAGCGCCAACGTCAGCACAGCAACAAAAGTGAACCCAGGCCGTTTGAGCAGCATGCGCAGCCCAAACTGCAAGTCTTGAAACATCTATTCCTCCAAATGTTTACTCGTAACGAAGCGCTTCCAGCGGGTTAATCTTTGTTGCGCGCCGTGCCGGAATCCAGCAAGCCAATAGCGCGACGCAGACAAATGCCAGGCTGACGCCAACTAACGTGATGGGATCAGCCGGTTCGACTCCAAAAAGAAAGGCTTTCAAGAAGCGAGACAAGGCGATGGCAGCAATCAATCCTGCAATCACGCCAATGCCAATCAACCGCAATCCTTCGCCAAAGACAAGTTTCAAAACGTCGCGCCGCTCAGCGCCCACAGCGGTACGGATGGCAATTTCCCGGCGGCGTCCGGCGACCGACAGCGACAGCACACCGTAAATGCCAATCAGCGTCAGCGCACTGGCCACGATGGCAAATCCCACCAATAACCGCATGGCAAAGGTGCGCGAAGCCTGCGAATCATCGCGAATCTGGTCTAGTGTTTTTAGCTTTTCAACCGCAGCGGTCGGGTCAACCGCATGAAGTTCGCGCTGAATGGAAGCTGCCACCGCGCGCGGATCGGTCGTCGTGCGGACAACCAGATGCTTGGAAAATGCGCCTGCCTGCCAGAAAGGAGCATACAGTTCCGGCTCGGCGGCCTGCGTTAAATCCTCTGTGCGACCATTGGCGACGACGCCGATGACTTCCGTGGGCGGTTGCTGACGCCCGCGAAGCCAGACTTTTTTGCCAATCGGGTTTTCTTTGGGAAAGTAACGATCGGCAAAGGATTGATTGATGATCGAAACCGGAGGCGCTTCATTCGTGTCGGTGGAGCGAAAGTCTCTGCCGTTTGAAATCGCCAAACCCAGCAGCTTGAAATAATCCTCTGAAACAGACCGGAGCGGGATCGAGAGTTGATCGCTCGGTTTGGCGGCGATGGGCTGCCCTTCGACTTCAACGGTTGCGGGCCAACTGTTGTTGGTCAACGGCACGCCCCAGGCGAAGGCCGCATACTGCACGCCTGGCAGCGCCGACACGCGCTCCAAAGCCCGGCGGTGAAAATCGTTATAGTTTCCTTGAACCGCTGTGACGCTCATGGTCAAGATTCGGCCTGTGTCATACCCCGTCTGCACATTGGACAGGTTATTCATCGTTCGAATCAACAGACCTGCTCCCACCAGCAATGCCAAAGTCAGCGCGGTTTGCGTGATGGTCACGGCGCGCAACAGGCGGCGCTCTCCACGACCGGCGCTGCTTTTCGGCCCGGCGCTTTTTAGCGCATTCATCGGGTCAAGCTGCGAAGCGCGCAAGGCGGGATAGAGTCCGGCCATCACTGCGGCCAGTACCGCCGAACCTAATCCAAATGCCAAAACCGTCCATCCCATCGTGACCGTGTCCAAGCGCGGAATGGCAGTTCCGCCAATCAGCTTGAATAATTTGACGGTTCCAAATGCCAGGGCAATTCCAAATGCGCCTCCCAAAAGCGCGATCAACAAACTTTCCACGGACACTTGCCGGAAAAGCGCGATGCGTCCAGCGCCCAAAGCGCCGCGCACGGCGTATTCCTGTTGCCGCCCAAGCCCGCGAACCAGCAACAGCGCGGCAGCATTGCCGCAGGCGATCAATAACACCAAGGCAGCCGCGCCCAGCAACGGCAGCAGAATGCGCCGTCCGTCGCGGTTCATTTCCACAGGCAATGACTTCACCTGCGCCGTGATGCCTTCGAAATCCCGGTCGGCTTGTCCTTGTTGTGCTGTGATGAGGGACAGTTCCGCCTGCGTCTGATTCGGCGTGGCTCCGTCTTGCAACCGCCCGACGACATTCCACATTTGTCGTTTCAGGCGATCCGGCGCGGGAACGGCCAGCGTCCAAAAATCCACTTGCGCGTTGACGTTGTAATTGGGTTCATCCTCGGTCGAAGGCGATGGCATAAAACGAACGCCCGGCGGCATGACGCCGATGATGGTGGGCTGGGTTTCTTGACGGCTGATGCGGATCGTTTTGCCGACGATGTTTGGGTCGCTGTTGAATTTACGCTGCCACAAATCATGGCCAAGAATAATAACGGGCGGCGTGTTTGGCCCAATGTCGGAATCTTGAAAAGTTCGGCCTAGCACGGGCAGCAATCCGGCGACGTGGAAATAATCTTTTGTCACCCACATTCCCTGAAACGACTCGCTGCCTTCGTCGGAAACGATGAAGTTGAACGACCAGCGGTACGCGGCAACCGATTCCAAAGACTTCGCTTCTTTCGGCCATTCCTGCCACTGCGCGGCAGCCCAATCCGGCGGATGTGGTGTTTGTTGACCGTTTGTTCGTGCGGAGGAAATCAGCACCAACTGCTCCGGCTTCTGATACGGCGGCGGCGTCAACAACACGCCCTGAATCAAGCTGAACACCGCCGAAGTCGCGCCAATGCCCAGCGCCAGCGTCAAAACGGCAATCAATGTGAAGCCGGGTTGTTTGAGCAACATGCGAATGCCGAAGCGTAAGTCTTGAAACATCTTGTTCTCCAGGTTCCGTGGTTATAACGATGGCGCAGCCTGAAACGCGTTCAGGCTGCGCCGCACAAAATCGAGCTTAATTTTCAGGGCCGCGTTATTCGTGTCGCAGCGCCACCATCGGATCAACTTTTGACGCTTTGCGTGCCGGGAAGTAGCACGCCGCCAATGCCACAGTCACCAGCGTCAAAGTAATTCCCGCCAACGCCAGCGGGTCGCGCGTGGGTAAGGTCGGCAAATTCGTCGCCAAAAACCATCCAACAAAATAAGCGCCGACGAAACCCAACGTGGAACCGATCAGAATCAGCCTTGCGCCTTTGCTTAACACCAGCCACAACACGTTTCGCGTTTGCGCTCCCAGCGCCAGCCGAATGCCGATTTCGCCGGTTCGTTGGGCAACGGTGTAAGAAATCACGCCGTAAATCCCAATCGCGGCCAGCACCAATCCCAGTACGGCAAATGCGCCAAGCAATGTACCCAGCAACGAAATGCTGCCCAGTTCCTGATTAACCAGGCTGCGTGCGCTGCGAACTCTATGCACCGGCTGCGTGGGATCAAGTTCGGCCACAGCCCGCTGCAAAACACCCGCGAACCCTTCGGGAGGAACGGAACTGCGAAGCGAAATCACAGTGCTGCCCCACGGAGTTTGCGCCAATGGTCGAAAAGCTTGAAAACGTGTGTACGGTTCTCCCAGGGAAGAGGGGAACCCGACGTTGTTCACTACGCCGACAACCTCCATCCAGTTCGGATTATTCCCAGGTCTTCCGACCCGTTTTCCGATGGCGCTTTCATTTGGCCAGAACTGCTTCGCCAAAGTTTCGTTGACAATAATGACCGGCGTTTTGTCTGCGATGTCAGAAGAGTTAAATGCGCGGCCTTCCATCAAGCGAATGCCAAGCGTTTCAAAATAATTGGTCGTCACGGGTTCGAAATACACTTCAGGCCACTTGCCCGCTTCCGGTTCTGGCTGACCTTCCACCTTGAAACTGCCGCTGCTGTTGAATCCCCAAGCTGCTTGCGAACCGGAAAGCGCCACTTGCTGAACACCGGGCAAAGCGCGCAACCGCTCTTCCATTCGCTGGTAAAAAGCTGCGCGTTGTGGCGGATTCGCATAATTGGGCCCGCGCAAGTTGAATTGCGCTGTGACCAGTCCGTCTACGCGCCAGCCCGGATCAAGATTGGCGAAGCGCTGCAAGCCGCGCAGAAACAACCCGGCTCCGGCCAACAGGATCAGCGCGAAGGCGACTTCGCCAATAATCAGCGCGTGCCGCAAGCGATTTTGTGACCGGCCAGCGGTTGAACCGCGAGGGCTTTCTTTTAAGACTTGGTTGACGTCTGCACGCGAAGTCAGCCAGGCCGGAACCACACCGAAAATCACGCCCGTCAGCACGGAAGCGAGCAATGCAAAAGCGAAGACTTTCAAATCCAGCGAGACTTTTGCCCCGGGCAGTTCACTGAACAGGCTGCGGCTGATGAACTCGACCGCTCCTAACGCGAGTAGTAGGCTTAAAGCTCCGCCGAGCAAGGCAATAATTAAACTTTCAGTGAATGATTGGCGGAGCAGTCGCAGCCGTCCGGCTCCCAGCGCAGCGCGCACGGCATATTCACGAGACCTCGCCGCAGTACGCACAAGTTGCAGATTGGCTAAGTTCGCACAAGCAATCAACAGCACGAACCCTGCCAAGCCGAACGTAAACCACATGACTTTGCGCCCGATGGTGTCGGACATCGTGCGCTGCAAGGCTTCCAGGCGTATGCCTTCGCCTCTGTTGGAATCATTTTCTTTGGCGATGGCGGCAAACAGCGTGCTGATGCTGTCCTGCGCCTGTGGCAAGGTCACGCCCGGTTTCAAGCGGGCAAACGCGCGCAAGAAGTTGTTGCCACGGTTTTGGCGTTGGTCGGCGGCAAAGGCAATTGGCCGCCATAAATCAACGGTGCCCCACAACAGCGGATGGTCGAATCCCGGCGGCATGACGCCAATGATCTTCACGCTTTCGTCGTCGAGTTTCATCGTGCGTTCCAGAACGCTTGGATCGCCGCCGAACCGGCGTTGCCATAACCGGTCGCTGATGACGGCAACCATGTTGGCTCCGGGCTGATCTTCTTCCGTTGTGAAAGCGCGTCCCAAAGCAGGCTTTACCCCAAGCGCAGGGAAGAAATCCGCCGTGACCGTCATGCCGGACAGACGTTCGGCAGACTGGCCTTCTTCGATCAAGTTGGGACTGATTCCGTTCCAGGTGACCATGTAATCGAAGATGGTATTTTTCTCGCGCATGGCCATGAAGTTGGCTGGGGAATGTGGCCAGGTTTGCGAATGAGGGGACGTGCGCCAGACGCGCACCAACTGATCTGAATTTGGATAGGGAAGTGAGCCGAACAAATAGGTGTTCAGCACGCTGAACATGGCTGTATTGGCTCCGATGCCCAGCGCCAACGTCAGCACGGCAATAGCCGTGAAGCCTTTATTTTTGAGCAACATGCGCACGCCATAACGCAAATCTTGAAACATGTCTTCCTCCAATAGATGTGAGTAAGCTGCGTGTTTCTATCAACCACGCCTCAGATTGTTTTTGCTTGCGAATTACGGTTGGTCACTCAGAATTACGGGCGACCTATGGTGTTGGTGTGCGAAAAAAGATAATGGTTTCAACAGGTTGGTTTGTAAATTGAATCGGAGCGCTTCATGGCAAAAAGGACGCAGTTCGCTGAATGAATTTTTCTCGGCTTCAAATCCTCTTTATCATTTCTATGTTTTTGGCTGTGAATCGCAATTTGCGAATTCGGGATTGTCTTGGTTTTAGATCGGTTTGCAGATGCGTATACAGATTTGAATCACGGGGAACACTGGGATCACGGGGAAGAGTTGGGAGAAAAATATCTGTTTTCCCCGTGTGCTCCGTGCTCCCCGTGGTTGAATTTTCCATACACACAATTGAAATCTGATCTAGTCGTGTCGCAACGCCAGCATCGCATCTATCTTTGTCGCCCGCCGCGCTGGCAGGTAACACGCCAGCAGTGCGACTGCCGCAAGCAGCGCCGAAATTGCCACGAAAGTCAGCGCATCGGTTGGGCTGACGCCGAACAGCAGTCCGGAAAGAAAGCGCGTTAGCGTCAGCGCACCCAGCAGCCCGAATAGAAGGCCTGCCGCAATCAGCTTCACACCTTCGGTCAGGATCAGTCTGAAGATGTCTTTCGGTTGTGCGCCCAGCGCAAGGCGAATGCCCATTTCCTGTGTGCGTTGGCTAACCAGATAAGCGATCACTCCGTAGATGCCCGTCGCGGCCAGCGCCAGCGCAGCCATCGCGAACAGTCCGACCAGGATGGCGCGAAAACGCGGCTGCGCGACGGAATCCGACAGAAGCTGCGTCATGGTGTTGATATTGGTGACCGGCGCGTCCTGACTGATTGCGCGAACCTCTGCGCGCACGGCGGCGGCCAGTGCCAGCGGTTCGCCCTCGGCGCGCACCGCCAGATTCATGGCTGGCCAGGGACTTTGGCGATGCGGCACGTACATTTGTGGTTCGGTATCAGCGGCCAACCCGAAATGTTTGACGTTGCCTACGACGCCGACGATTTCGCGCTCGGCCATTTCGCCCGGCGTCAATAGCAAGCCCTGCGTGATGCGTTTACCGACGGCGTCAGTTCCGGGCCAGAAGCGCCGCGCCATTTCTTCGTTGATAATCACCGCGCCCGGCGATTCTGTGTTATCGCGCTCGCTGAACAAACGTCCTTGCAAGAGCGGGATACCGAGGGTGGAAAAGTAATCCGGGCTGACCACATGCAGGCGGGAAACAGGCGGCGACAGCATGGTTTCCGGTCTGTCTGTGATCGTGAAGGGGCTTTGATCCACGTCCAGGCCCGCGAAAGGAAGTTGCAGCGTTGCCCCAACGGCTTTTACTCCGGGCAGAGTTTTGGTTCGTTCAATCACCTGATCGAAAAAGCTCGACGTTTTCCGCGTGTCGCGCGCCATCGAAGTCGGGGCTGAAACGTGCATTGTCAATAAGCCAGCATCGTTGAACCCCGCATCAATTTTCTGCAACGCCAGCGAACTGCGAATTAACAAACCGGCTCCGGTCAGCAGAATTAACGCCAGCCCGGTTTCAGCGATCACCAGCAAACTGCGCGCGCGCCGCAGCCTGGCAGGTGCGCCACCAGATCGCTCCTTCAACGATCTGGTCAGGTCTAAACGGCTTGGCCGCGTTGTCTGAAGCGCAGGCAATAGGCCGAAAATCAACGTGGTCATCAGAGTGAGCGCGACGCAAAAAAACACGGCCATCCAATCTATCGAAGCTTCTTTCAAACGAGGCAGTTCTACAGGGCTGATGGAAACAAGCAATTGCTGTCCCCAGAAAGCCAGTAGCAGGCCCACAGCTCCGCCAGCCAGTGCCAGCACGGCGTTTTCCGTCAGCAACTGTCGGATGATGCGCCAGCGGCTGGCGCCAAGGGCCTGACGGATGGCGGTTTCTTTTTCGCGAGCCGCCGCCTGTGCCAGCAGCAGTCCGGCGATATTCGTGCAGGCGATTAGCAACACCATCCCGACAGCGCCAAGCAACAGCAGCAAACCCTGACGGACATCGCCCTTTATTTGTTCATCAAGCGGAATCAACCGGATGCCATAACCGCTGTTGGTTGCCGGATATTGCGTTTCCAGACGGCTGGCGATGGCGGCAAGCTCAGCTTGCGCCTGCTTAATCGTCGCGCCCGCTTTCAGCCGGCCAATCATCGGTAGAATGCGATAGCTGCGGTCACCGCTGGCTTTGTCGAACTTCAAGGGACGATACAGGTCTTTGTCTTCCGAAAGCGGATGAAATCCGGCGGGCAAAACGCCGATCACTGTATGGGCCACTTGATTCAGTTGGATCTCTTTGCCGATGACTTGCAGGTCTGCGCCAAACCGGCGCTGCCATAATTCGTGACTCAGGATTACGGTGCGCTGTCCGGGATCGGCATCGGTGCCTGAAAAATTCCGTCCGAGCGCTGGTTGAACTCCCAATACTGAGAAAAAATCTGGTGTAACGGACGCGCCATAGATTTTTTCTGGCTGACCCGCTCCGGTCAGGGCCGGGCGATATTGCGTGAAAACGGCCAGGCTTTCTAAAGCGCCAGCCTGTTTTTTGAAGTCCACAAAGTCAGGTTCCGAAGCACCTACCCGCTGTTCGCCGCGTCCGGGATTGCTGGCCCAAACCGCCACCAACCGCTCCGGTTCCTGATACGGCAAAGGTCGAAATAAGACGGCATTGACGACGCTGAAAATCGCAGTGTTTGCTCCGATGCCCAATGCAAGCGTGAGCACGGCAACGGCTGTGAAGCTTTTGCGTTTGAGCAACATTCGCACGCCAAATCGCAAATCCTGAATCATTTCATCCTCCCACCTTCTTGGCTGTAACCAGAGCGCATCCGCGAATGCGCCCGCGCTATGCCACAACAAATCGAGTTTATGTTTTGTGTTGAGCTTGTCCCATTCGGCCAACTGCTGTTCGCGCCAATGCAACTCCGCTTCCCATTCCTGACGCCAGTCCTGGCGCAAGCGGCGCGGGACGATCAGGCCGATGAAGCGGATCAGCCAGAGCCACAAATGAAAGGGGATTGTCTTTGTCGCATTCGCCATCAGCTTCAGTCTTAGTCGCAGCGTAAAGCCACCAGCGGGTCAATGCGTGTGGCGCGGCGTGCGGGCCAATAACCCGCCAACAAGGCCACCAGCACGAGTAGTAACGTGGCCATTCCTAGCGACCCCGTATCCGTCGGCGGTAAGCCATACAGCAAGGTAGCGATGAAACGCGCCGTCAGGAAAATCACGGGCAGTCCGACCGCGATGCCCGCCAAGACCAGCAGCAGGGCTTCGCGCAACACCAGCCAAAGCACGTCGCGCTGTTTTGCGCCGAGCGCCATGCGAATCCCGATTTCATTGGTGCGGCTGGCGACGCCATACGAAAGAATGCCGTACAAGCCGATACTGGCCAGCAGCAGCGCCAGCACGCCGAAAAAGCCGGAAAGCGTTGCCAGCAGGCGTTCGCGCAGCAGTGAGTTTTCGATCATCGTTTTGAACCCTTGAAAAATGATCGGAATGCGCGGGTTGATTTCGTTGAGAGTACGCTTCACTGCGGTTGTGGTGTCGGCTTGTGGCAGGCTGGATTTGATCAATAACTGCGCGCTCGTTGGAGAAGGATTGACCTGCGCCATGGGAAAAAACATCGTCGGGCCAATCTCTTCGCTCAATTCCAGATATTTCGTGTCTTTGACCACTCCTACAATTTCGAACGCCGTTTCCGGGTCTGTGGGCGTGGCCTCTTTCCAGAACCGTTGTCCAATCGGATTCGCAGAGTTCATTACTTGCCGGGCAAACGATTCATTCACGATGGCGACGTTGGGCGCGCCCTCAGTATCGCGTTCGTTGAATTCCCGACCGGCCAGCAAAGGCGTTGACAAGGTTTTGAAATAATCCGGGCCGATCATGCTGGCACCGGCTCCCACCTTTTGCTGAGCATTCGTGCCGTCCGGCCAAACCGTATTGCCGCCCGCGTTGCCGCTTAATGGAACGACGTTCGTTTCGGTAACCGATTGCACGCCGGGAATGGCTTGCAGGCGCGTGATGATTTCCTGTTTGAAGGGAAGGC
>CAZXHW010000177.1:0-11374 GCA_964639915.1 uncultured Heliomicrobium sp. | reverse complement strand
CTCCGCTTTGTGCTGCCCGCCGCCTGACTTCTTCGTCACTAAATCCGGTTCGAAACCTGATCATCAAGTGCATCCCGGCATTTTCACCAACAATTTCGACCTGATCTTCAAAATGCAGCTTGAGGAAATGCACCAAAGCACGGCGGCGTTTGTCGTAAAGCGTACGCATTCGCCGCAGGTGGCGCTCCAGATGGCCTTCGACAATGAAATCAGCCAATGCAAGCTGTTCCAGTGTCGGGGTCTGGCGGTCGGCAATCCATCTGGCACGTGTGAAAACTCGCGTTAATGACTCCGGCACAACCAGATAGCCGATGCGCAAAGCAGGAAAAAATACTTTTGAAAACGTTCCGACATAAATCACATTATTGCCGTCCGACAATCCTTGCAGCGCTGGAATTGGGTGACCGCCATAGCGGAATTCGCTGTCGTAATCGTCTTCGATAATCATCGCTCGGGTGCGCTCGGCCCACTTCAAAAGCTCCAGCCGCCGATTCAGCGGCAAAACTGCGCCAGTCGGAAATTGATGCGAAGGGGTAACGTAAATCAATTTGGCCTTGTCAGCCAATTTCGCCGCCAGCTTTTCAACAATAATTCCGTTTTCATCAACCGGGACTGGCAACAATTGCGCGCCCTGGGCCACAAAAGCCCTGCGTGCTCCCAAATAGCCCGGGTCTTCAACCGCGACAGTATCGTTGCGATCAATCAACACTTTGGTGATCAGATCAATTGCCTGTTGCGAGCCATTTATAATGATGATCTGTTCCGTCGAACAATTGACGGCGCGTGAACGCCCCAGATAACTGCTGATTGCCTGGCGTAATTTTGGCTCGCCTTTCAAATTCGACGCATAGTCCAGCAATCCGGCTTGATCCGAACGGCAATGGCGCAACAGTAAACGCCGCCATTCGGTCATCGGAAATTCTTCCAGTGCAGGCCGACCGGTTTTGAAGTTGATCGGCAAATTCGGCTCGACGGCTTCCAATAACTGGGAATTGTCCAGACTTTTGCCGTAACTAGAAAGCTTGATTGAGGGCGATGGCCTTTCAGTTTGAGCCGAAAAGCTCGTTGCATTGACCGGCGCTGTCCTCAAGGAATCATCGGGCAATTGAACGCAAACTCTTGTGCCAGAGCCAATTACCGCTTCCAGATACCCTTCGGCAATCAACTGCTCATAACTGAGCGTTATCGTCGCGCGCGAAACTCCCAGGGAAAGCGCCAGGGCGCGCGTCGAAGGCACGCGCTCTCCAGGCTTCAACCGGCAAGTTAGAATTGCCCGCCGCAGTTCTTCGTAAAGTTGCCGGTGCAAGGGTTCAGCCGAACGATTGTTGAGTGTAATTGCCAGTTCCATAAGTGGACTGGCATCTCAACACAAAATTGGCTATTGGACAAGTCCACTTTCAATAGTATCAATGAGCTTTGCAACCATGGAAAGGAACGCACCAGTAGCATGGAAGAGTACAAAGTCACAATTCATTGGGAACGCGGAGAGCAGCGCTTTACCGACAATCGTTACAGCCGCGGCCACATCTGGATGTTTGACGGTGGCACACAGGTTCCCGCGTCTTCGTCTCCACACGTTGTGCCTTTGCCTTACTCCAACGCCAACGCAGTGGATCCGGAGGAAGCGTTTGTAGCATCGCTTTCAAGCTGTCACATGCTTTGGTTTCTTTCCATTGCGGCTAAACAGGGTTTTTGCGTTGACGACTATGGCGATGATGCGATTGGCATAATGGAAAAAGACGCTTCCAACCGGTTGGCAATGACACGCGTGATCTTGCGGCCAAGGGTAATTTTCTCTGGAAGCCGATTGCCCGCGATAACAGAAATTCAGGCAATGCACGAAGAAGCTCACAAAGAATGCTTCATCGCAAACTCGGTCAAGACCGATGTTCGATGCGAGCCAGTTTTTGCCTCGTAAGCAACAGGCAATTCACAAAGGAACAATATGAGAGATTTGGCGATTCGGCTGGAAAATCGTCCAGGTGCGCTGGCCGAAATGGGAGAAGCGTTGGGAAAAGCAGGCGTTAGCGTTGAAGGTGGTGGCGGCTTTGTATTTGACGGCAAAAGCATCGCACATTTTTTGTTCGAAGATTCCGTTGCGGCGCGTAAGGCACTCGAAGCCGCAGGCATTGAAGTGCTTGAAGATCGTGAAGTCCTTGTCCAGCGACTAAAGCAAGATCAGCCTGGACAGTTAGGCAAAATTTCTCGGCTGATGGCCGAAGCAGGCGTCAACATCGAAGTCATTTATAGCGATCACCAAAACCAACTGATTCTGGTTGTTGATGATCCGGAAAAAGGCAGAGCGGTGTCCGAAGCATGGAAAAACGCCCGATAAATCAGCAAACATAGAGGTTTGAAGATATGAGTCAATTTATCCCAACCCCAAAAACAACCTTAAAACGATTGCCGCAACGTGGCGAATTCGACCGAGAAGCCGTTTATCGAATTCTGGACGAAGCCCTTGTTTGCCACGTCGGCTTTGCCGTTGACGGCCAACCGTTTGTGATTCCAACCAGTTTTGGCCGCATCGGCGACACGCTTTACGTGCATGGTTCAGCGGCCAGCCGGATGATGCGTTCGCTTAGCGGCAAGATTCCGGTTTGCATCACTGTCACGCTGATTGATGGTTTGGTGCTGGCGCGTTCGGCTTTTCATCACTCCGTCAATTACCGCTCAGTGGTCGTCTTTGGCCAGGCAGAATTGGTCGAAGACGAACCGAGTAAGATGGCAGCGCTGGCAGCCATCACTGAGCACATTGTTCCTGGGCGATGGACGGAAGTCCGCTCACCAAATGCCCAGGAACTGAAAGCGACGACGGTGCTGGCCGTTCCGCTGGAAGAAGTTTCCGCCAAAGTCCGCACGGGCGATCCGAAAGATGATGAGGAAGATATGGCGATTCCGGTTTGGGCGGGCCAATTGCCACTGCGGCTGACGCCCGGTGAGCCGATCAAGGATTCTTTGCTTGCTGATGGAATTGAATTGCCGGATTACGTTCGCAATTATGCGCGAAACTGATTGATCCAGTTCCCAATGCTCAAATTCATTGTAGCGGCTTACAAACTCGACGATTGGACGAGGGGACCGTTCCGCGAATACTTCCAAAAAACTCCTTGTGTGAGGGCCAAACAGCTTCCCGGTTTGCGGCAAGCCGTGCAAAACTTTGTTGCGACTAATCCGAAAACAATAGACTGGGACTGCAACCATCACCGATCAGGGTTCAGTATGAGCACCTGAGCATTGGAGTTTTATCGTGTTGATGTTGGACGATCAAACGCGCGCGGCACTGTGGCCGCACGTAACCGAAACCATTGAAAAATACCTGACGGAAATCGAAACCGCTCGCGCCGCTCCGCTGCTGGATGTTGAAAAGATTCGCTCGACGCTGGCCGCTTGCGATTTCGCCAAGCCAGTAAACGCGCTGGAAGCCGTTGATTTCGTATCCAGCCAATTGTGGGAGCATCTGGTTCACAACGGCCATCCGCGTTATTTCGGATTGTTCAATCCTGCATCCGCGACAATGGGCATCGTCGCGGATGCGCTGGTCGCGGCTTTCAATCCGCAACTTGCCGCGTGGAGTCATAGCCCGTTTCCAGTTGAAGTCGAACACCATTTGTTAAGAGCCTTCGGCCAGCGATTTGGCTATGACTCGACGAAAATGGACGGAACGTTTTGCTCCGGAGGTTCCGAAGCGAATCACACGGCATTGCTGACCGCGCTGACAAACGCGTTTCCTAAATTTAACGAACGAGGCGCGCGCGCTTTGCCTGCGCAACCTGTCTTTTACATTTCGTCGCAAGGCCATCATTCGTTTCTGAAAGCTGCCAAGATGTCCGGAATCGGAACCGAAGCCGTTCGAGAGATTCCGCTGACTGAAGATTTGAAAATGGATTTGGCGAGACTGGCTGAACAAATTGCCGCTGACAAATCCACAGGGTTTTATCCACTGATGATCGTCGGCACTGCAGGAGCCACCAGCACGGGCGTGGTTGATCCGCTGATTGAACTGGCTGAAATCGCCAAGCGCGAAAAGATGTGGTTTCACGTGGATGCAGCCTGGGGCGGAGGAGCGGCTTTTGTGCCGTTATTACGCGAAGCAGCGCTGACTGGAATTGAGCTTGCCGATTCAATCACTTTCGACGCTCACAAATGGCTGTCTGCTCCGATGGGTGCGGGCGTTTATCTGACCCGGCACACTGAAATTCTGAAACAGACGTTTGGTGTGGCTACGGGTTACATGCCACGCGATGCCGCCGGGCTGGACGTGATTGATCCATACACGCATTCGATTCAATGGTCGCGACGATTCATCGGGCTGAAGGTGTTTATGTCTTTGTTGGTCGCTGGCTGGGACGGTTATGCCCAGGTCATTGGCAAACAGATTGAACTTGGCGATAGATTGCGGCAGGGCTTGGCAAAATCCGGCTGGCGAATCGTCAACCGCACTCCGCTGCCTGTCATTTGTTTTGTGGATGAGCAAAATGCTTCGGCGGATTTTATTGAAACTGTCGTCAACAATATCCTTCGATCCGGCGAAGCCTGGATTTCGGTCGCACGCATCGGCCACCAAGCCACGCCCGTTATTCGCGCTGGCATCACCAGTTATCGCACGACCGAAAAAGAAGTAGACGGGTTGGTTGATCTGCTAAACCAGACACGGCAACAAGTTTTATCGAACAATGCTTAACTGAAAGGAACATTCTTTATGACTGAAGCAGAAAGACAGGAGTTGATTGATCGTTACGCCGACGGCTACAACGAAGTCGTGCGGGCGTTGGAAGGCTTCACGGCTGAAACGTTGACAGCGCACCCGCGTCCCGGCAAATGGAGCGCAGCGGAAATCGTCCATCATCTGGCCGACAGCGAAATGACCAGCGCGATTCGATTGCGCCGACTGCTGGTGGAAGAAAATCCGGTCATTTACGGGTACGACGAAGCGCTGTACGCCACTCGGCTGAATTACAACGTTCGTGATATTGCGCCAGCGATGGAAGCGTTTCGCGCTGCCAGAGCAACTACAGTTCAACTGCTGGAACGCATGACCGAAGAAGATTGGCAACGCAAAGGCACACATTCTGAAAGCGGCGCATACGGCACGGAAATCTGGCTGAAAAGTTATGCCGCCCATGCGCACGATCACGCCGGACAGATTCGCCGTCTGCGTGAAGCGTTATCTTGATTTGATAAAGAGTAAAAATATGGAAACAGCATCATCAAAAGTAGAAAGCTTTACCCAACTCGTCCGGAGTCATCAGACCGAATGGAAACCTTTGCCCGAACCAGGCGTTTTCGGCGTTTTTGTGAAAGTGCTGCGATTTGATGAAGAGACTCACAGGGCTCCCACGATCCTGTTGAAATTTGAAGCGGGTGCAACATATCCGGCTCACAATCATCCCGGCGGCGAAGAAATCTTTGTCCTCGAAGGCGATATCAAGCTTGGCAAAGATCATTTGTACGCGGGCGATTATTTGTACACTTCGCCAAACGGGAAACATGCGGTTTGGTCGGAAAAAGGCTGCATAGTTCTGGTCAATGTACCCCAAGCTGTGGAAATCCTGAAAAAGACTCGAGAAAATTCTGTGTAACAAGGAGATTAAAGCTATGAATACTAAACCTGGTGCAGAAGAATACGCGCCTTACTACGGCAAATACGTTTCACTCGTTCCCGATGGCGACATTGTTGATACGCTGATCAAGCAGCTAGGTGACACGCTTTCTGCCTGGCGAGCTGTTCCGGCAAACAAAGCCGAGCACCGGTACGCGCCCGGAAAATGGACAACCAAAGAAATGATGGCCCACGTAATTGATACCGAACGGATCATGGCGTATCGGGCGTTGCGAATTGCTCGCGGCGACAAAACCGCTTTGCCGGGATTCGAACAGGATGTTTTCATCGCTGGCGGAGACTGGTCTAATCGCACGATAGCGGACCTGGCAGACGAATTTGAATCCGTTCGCAAATCGAACCTGTACCTGTTCCGTAACCTGAGCGATGCCGCGTGGAAACAGGTCGGCACAGCCAGCGACAATCCCGTCACGGCACGCGCACTGGCTTACATCATTGCCGGGCACGAACTGTATCATCAGGAAATTTTGCGGGATCGCTATCTGGCGTAAGGTAATCCATGGCAAACCTCATTGACGGCACATCGGCTGAGCTCCGTGGCGAATGGGCGCACATCGGTTTGGCAGCGGCGTTTGCGCGGCTGGCCGAAGCCGCTCCGGCCCAATCGGTTGCGCTCTTCGAACACGGCACGCTGCAAGTCAAACTCTATATCCCGCGCGAGGTAAACGGAGAACTCACTGATCCGCAAACGCCGCACATGCGCGACGAACTGTACGTCGTCGCGCGCGGCGTTGGAGCTTTCTTCAACGGTGAAACACGACGCAAAGCTGAAGTGGGAGATTTGATTTTCGCTCCAACCGGGAAGGCACACCGCTTCGAAGATTTCAGTGAAGATTTTGCTGTGTGGGTTATGTTTTATGGTCCGGAAGGTGGGGAGCGCACCGAATAGAGCTCCCCACCTTTTTCAGTTCGCTTTCTGCCTCCCAACATCTGACTTATTTGCCTGCCTTATCTTGCCACTGGCTTCGTTCCTATCCTTTTGTCTGTCTTGGCCTTGAATGCAGTAGTACCTTTTTCGATGCATTTATCCTGTACGGCTTTGTGCATTTTCCAGTCGCATCGCACCAGAAGCGTACATGTACCTAGCCTCTTCAAACGCTAGATTCTCTCACTAACCTCAACTTTTCCATCACTTCTTCAACTGGCATCGTGCTTGCTTTGTTAGCTATCGCAAATTGCATTGTGTTATTCGAGCAATAGTCAATTTGTACCAACAATCGAATCAATAAGGTTCAGATAAATTAAAGAGGTTATCAACTTACTGATCGTTTGCTGGATTTCTAACCGCAGTCTAAACCTGATAAGGAGTTGTTATGTGGAATAAGAATGAAGTGGAAGGCAAAGGCAAACAAATCAAAGGCGGAATTAAGGATAAGGTTGGTGAGTGGACAGGCAATGAAACATTGGAAGAAGAAGGTGAATTTGAACGCGTTGAAGGTAATCTGCAACAGGCTGCCGGAAAAGTGCAACGCAAGGCAGAAAAGCTTGTTGACAATGTCAAAAAAGAGATTGATCGCAAATAACCAATTTACAGAGTTGCGGGATGAGATGGCACTACTCCATCGGTCCCGCAATTATTTTTGTTAAGCATAAGGAGGGAGACAATGTTTAAAATCGTACGTGCAGGATCACTGCTTGTTGCATTAACGCTCGGTATGGCTGCTTGTGACAGCGCAAACAGCACGACTTCCGGCGCAGGACAACCGAAAATCAGCGACTCAGACTTAAAAACCGCGATCAAAACCAAACTTGATTCTGATGCTCAACTGAAGGCAGCAGACATCGGCGTCAGCGCTGATGGCGATGACAATACAGCAACGCTATCAGGCACAGTGGAAACTCAAGCGATGCGAACTCGCGCCGTTGATCTGGCCCGGTCTGCTCATGCTGGTTTGATCATCACTGACAAAATTGACGTCAAACCCCGCGAATTAACGCGTGCGGATTACACGGATGAAATGGCTGTTACCGAAAGGCAACGCGCCACGGGCTATGGCGAGAAAGTTGGTGATTCCCTGGACGACGCCTGGATTCACACCAAGATCGTCAGCAAGTTGATTGCTAACCCGGATACACCGGAGCGCAAGATCAATGTAGACGTGATTAATAACGCAGTCGTGTTGCGCGGCACGGTCACGACCAATGAAGAGAAATTGGAAGCTGAACGTGTGGCAAAAGAAACCGAAGGCGTCAAAAGTGTCAAAAACTTGCTCAAGATCAACAAAGCTGCCTAACGGCCACACAAGATCTTTCATAACTTAAATCCGGAAAAGGAGGCGGTGTTGCACCGCCTCCTTTCATTTTAGGCTTATATGCTGAAAAACTTTTTTTCCGCCTCGTATATTCTGGTTACCATTTTTTTCGGCGCTTGTGGCCTGGCGTTGGTGGGCTTTTCAGCGATTGAGTTATGGCATGGCATCAATCCATTTATCGAAACAACCATGCGCGGGCGACTTAATGGCATTCTGGAATGTATTGGCCTGTTGACCATTGCCGTCGCAGCATTTGAATTGGGACAAACGATTTATGAAGAAGAAGTGCAGCGGCAAGCACACCTCAGCGCGCCTACACGAGTCCGGCGGTTCATCTCGCGATTTCTGGTCGTGTTGATCGTTTCGCTTTCAATTGAATCTCTGGTCGCGGCATTCAAGTTTGCGCATGATGATCCGGCTCAACTGCCAAATGCTGCGACAATTGCTCTATCCGCAGCAGCCTTGCTGGCAGCCTGGGGCATTTTTATAAAATTCAATCGCCACGCTGAAGAGCTGGAACCTGAAGCGATGGACAAGGTCAAAAGCGAAGATCATAAAATTGAGCAATGATGTGCGAGCAAGAAAGCTCATTAGCCTGTATGTATTGGAAACGGCTCGCACTATTCTAAGACAATCTCCCTCAGCCTTCCTAAAAGCAGTTCCCGATTTGTACGTGAATCACTACAGATACAAGTATTTCCGCAAGGCATAGACTTTGCATTTATGGAAAATTGTGAGGTTTGTGTAAAGCAATCGGATCAGGTCATTTATCGCCTGATCCGATTGAGGAAAAAAGGTTAAATACCATGAGTAAACAATCAAATTCGGCCTTCTCACGTTTTGCAAAGTGGGCAGCCCACAAGATGGGCCAGCCGGGAGCTACAGTTAGCGCCGTAGCGGTGATTATCTTGTGGGCGTTAACAGGTCCGATGTTTGGCTTTAGCGATACGTGGCAGTTAATCATCAATACTGGAACTACAATCATCACGTTCTTAATGGTGTTTTTGATTCAACATACTCAAAACCGGGATACAGAAGCGCTTCAAATCAAGCTTGATGAGCTGATTCGCGTAATGACAGGTGCGCGGAATGAACTTCTAGGCGCGGAAGAACTTGATGAAAAAGAATTGGAGCAGTTGAAAACGCAATTTTCTCGTTTAGCAAAAGATGCTCGCCACACAGCAGTATCCAACAATCGTCAGTGGCAGCTGGAAAACACACAAGCTTGGCGGCCCAGCGATTAAGCCGCCGAAGTGACAATAACCACTAACCCCAGAAAAGGAGAACCTTATGTTGTGGACAATCTTTGTAATCTTGTTAGTTCTATGGCTGCTAGGCATGGTCAGTTCGTACACAATGGGCGGCTTTATTCACATATTGCTGCTGATTGCGCTGGTCGTTGTCGTGCTTAATGTTATTCAAGGACGACGAACGGTGTTGTAAGCAATAGGTATGCGGAATGTTACTGGCTAGCTGAAAAAGCTGGTGAAGTTACATTCACAGTAGAAAACCGGTGGAAGTAAGAGAGCAAAAGTGCGCCCCTTGCTTCCACCTTTTCTTTTACCACTACATCTCAGCAAAATTTCTCAAGAGTTTGAGGCCTGCTGTCTGGCTTTTTTCTGGATGGAATTGGACGCCGACAATGTTGTCTCGCCCACAGATGGAAGCATAAGACATGCCGTAATCGGTTTGTCCGAGCACACAGGCAGCATCAGATGCTTCGACATAAAAGGAGTGAACGAAGTAAAAAAAGGTTTGGCTGGGCAATCCCTCAAAAACTTTGTGCTGGTGTTTAAATTCAACTTGGTTCCAGCCGATGTGCGGCACGCGCAACTTTTCCGGAAACTTCACAACACGGCCAGGCATTAACCCCAAACCTTTGTGAACACCAAACTCATGACCTTCGTCAAACATCATTTGCAATCCAACACACAACCCAATAATCGGCTTTCCTGCTCCGGCAGCTTCCAGAACCAATTCATCAAAACCGTGTGCCTTCAATCCATCCATGCACGCCTTGAACGCGCCAACGCCGGGCAGCACCAGCTTGTCGGCTGAACGCAAAACCGTTTCGTCGCTGGTAACGACGGCTTCAATCCCTTGCGAAGTGAAAGCCTTTTCGACACTTCGAAGATTCCCAACACCGTAATCAATAATTGCAATGCTCATCAGATAATACCTTTGCCCCAATGGCTGTGACAGATCGTTTACTTATCAGATAATTCCTTTAGTAGACATCACGCCCTGGATTCGATCATCCAATCGGACTGCTTGCGATAAGGCGCGAGTCGCCGATTTGAAGACCGCTTCGATAATGTGATGCTGGTTGCGACCGTACAAGACCTCAATGTGCAGATTGCAGCGGCAATGTTCGGCGAACGAATGCCAGAAATGTTCTGCCAGTTCGACCGAAAACGTGCCAACTTTTTCGCGCGTGTTTTCGACTCGATAAACCAGAAAGTAACGACCGGAAAGATCCACCACCGCACGCGCCAGTGTTTCATCCATAGGCACATAAGCTTGTCCGTAACGAACAATTCCTTTTTTGTCGCCTAGCGCTTCGGCAAACGCCTGCCCCAGACAAATGGCAATGTCTTCGACTGTGTGATGATCGTCAATCTGCAAATCGCCTTTACAGGTCAATTCCAGATCGAACAGCCCGTGTCGCGCAAACAGATCAAGCATGTGATCCAGAAACGGCACGCCCGTGCTGATGGCGCTTTTGCCCGCTCCATCCAGATTCAGTTTCAGATGAATATCGGTTTCCTTGGTCGTGCGTTTGATTTCAGCTTGGCGAGTCATCGTTGTGCAAAAATCTCCTTTAGCGCGGCAATCAGCTTATCGTTTTCATCCGGCGTGCCGACGCTGATGCGGACGTAATTTTCCAGCATCGGCGCGCTGCTAATGTTGCGAATCAGAATGCCGCGCGCGTGCAAGGCTTCGAACAATTCTTTCGGCGGAATCGCTGTTTTGACACAGAAGAAATTTGCCGCTGAAGGCACAGGAAGCAGTTGCCCATCAAACGTTTGAAGTTCGGCAAAAAGCCTGTCGTGTTCGCCGCGCATCTTTTCAACCAAGGGCTGCAACAGGTGGATATTCTCCAGCGCCACTTCCGCCGCCATCATCGAAAAGAAATTCAAACTATAGGGCATTTTCGCCTTGTTAAATTCCTGAATCAGTTCCGGCGCGGCCAAACAGTACCCGACGCGCAACCCGCCCATCGCCATGGCTTTGGAAAAGGTGCGCAGGATGACGAGGTTTTTGTATTCGGTGAGCAAGGGAATGAAATCGTCGCTGCCAAATTCCAGATACGCCTGATCCACAACGATGATTGCATTGCTGTTTCGCAGCAGCGAGGCCAAATCGCGCGGAGAAATTGTGCAGCCTGTCGGATTGTTCGGTGAACAGATGATCGCCAGATCGGCATGGCTTGAAACCAACTTGCTGGCCAGACGCGGAATGTTGAAGGTCAGGTCTTCGTTCAGGGGAACCGAAATCA
>CAZXHW010000176.1:0-11381 GCA_964639915.1 uncultured Heliomicrobium sp. | reverse complement strand
CCATTGGGGAAGCTTCCAACCTTACTGACGCTTCCGCCGGTTTCCTTGCTCGCATTGGCATTGGCTGCGTTCCATGAATTGCCCCAAGGATAAATTCTGCCGTCCGATCCACGGGCGGCAAATTCCCATTCTTCTTCTGTTGGCAACCGTTTACCAATCCACTGAGCGTACGCGTTGGCATCTTCCCAGGAAACATTCACGACAGGAAGTTTCGCTTCGTTCAAGGGGAACTTGCCGTCCCGCCAATGAGGAGGCGGCCTGTGGCCGGTTGCTGTAACAAATAATTGATACTCTTCATTCGTAACTTCCGTGCGATCCATATAAAAAGGATTGACTGTTACAGTGTGAACCGGAGTCTCATATTCATCGCCATTATTGCGTCCCATATCCAACTTACCGCCAGGAATGAGTGCCATGCTTTCCAGCCCATTTTTGCCTGTGGGCTTATTGGTGTTTGAAGTGGACAGGGCTCCGGGTTGCGCAGTGGAAGATCGCGCTGAAGGATTGCCATCAACTGCAATTTTGAAATCGCGGTTAAACCACCAATACACCAAGCAAATCAGCAAAAAAACGAGTGCAATGAGCGCAAAGGTCTGTATCAGTGAGCGTTTGCCCGGCTTTTGGGGTTCGGCCAGAGCGCCTGATTGTTTGGTGCGGAATTCGCCCCCAAATGGAGGCAAGGGAGTAACTACAGTTTTTGCCTGCGATCCATTTTCTTCAAAAACTGGCGCTGAGTGAGCAGCAGTTCCAAGTATTCCAGAAGAGTCAGGTGTTGCCGCAGCGGTCGCGTTGGGTTCAAGAACTAAATTTCCAGAGTCAGGCAATTCTGAGGATGAAAGACTGTCTGCGCGATGATTCAAGGCATCAGACATTTTAGGCTCTTGTGCAGCAAGTTTTTTATCAGATTCGGAAAGCGAGCGAGGCTCAAAGATCGTTGTGGAAGGCTGATATGCGTGTTCAGATTTTTTGCGGTTTGACGGCAACGATTCTGACTGAACTTGCCGCGACACGGTAGAAGCCACCGTGTCCACTGTGGCTGATTTAGCCCCAACAAGATTATGACCGCAGGCTTCGCAAAATCGTGAATACGGTTTGGCCTCTGCGCCACAGGATTTACAGTTGGTCTTGGTAAATTCAGGAACCTCTTCTGGTTGCTGTGGTGTTCCTGCGGTTGGCCCGTTGGTCGAAGGAGTTGATGTTGAAAGCAATAGCGCTCGTTTACGATCCAGGCCGCAATTTTTGCAATAGATCCAGCCGCTACGCCAGGATGTTCCGCAATGATAACAAGCTCCTATAACCGTTTCCTGCAATGCGACACTGACCCTGTTTCCGCAATGTTGGCAAAAATTTTCTCCACGAACAACACGTGCCCCACATCGCGAACGTTTCCGCATTTGAATGCACCAACGATTGGCCGCAGCGACGGCAGAAGCTCAAATGATCGGGATAATGCAGGCTGCATTTTTGGCAAAACATAAAAACGATCAACCTAAAAGCTTGATATGGTTTGAATTCCCACGAACGCTGACGCGAAAGGATACGTCATAAAACGTGATAATGATATGGCAGTAACAATTTCCTCCGCAAGCTGAGACATGTTGAAGGGAAATTTCGAACTTTAGTTCATCGAAAAATGTTTTCTGATGAGAAGGCAAAATCCAATTCACATGGAAATCAAAAGTCTTTCTATCTTCACGAAAATTTTCCTGAGAAGCATAGTTTTATGATTGACAGTTTCGGCTGTTTTCGGTAAAGTTTCGGTTGTCGCAAGGAAGAAACAACAACCGCGAAAAAAAGCAAATTTGGAGCAAATATGGCGCTGACACCACGTCAACGAGAATTTTTCAATCACCTTGTCAGTTTTCAGCGAGAACATGGGTTTGCGCCAACAATAGCGGAAATTCAGTCCTATTTTGCTTTGAATTCGCCAGCCAGCGTTCATCAAAAACTTACGGAGCTGGAAGACGAAGGATTTATACGACGTCACAAAAATGTTCACCGCGGAATTGAAATTACGCAAAGAGAAAGTGATCAGCTTTCTTTTGTTGTGGCAAATTCCGATGGGGTGGAAAAATTGGGAATCCCATTGCTTGGTGTTATTGCCGCAGGTTTTCCAATTCAAGCGGTGACACAGTCTGAAGTTTTATTGGTTCCACCGGATATGTATGCTCCTGGCAGGTTTGCTTTGAAGGTTAGGGGAGAGTCCATGAAGGACGAGCAAATTTCTGATGGCGATTACATTGTCGCCGAATCTCCTCAAAACAAACCTTTCAATGGAAAATCAGTCGTTGCACTGATTGATGACAGCGAAGCAACCGTCAAAAAATTTTACGATGAGCGGACACAGATTCGTTTACAACCGGCAAACGATGCCTTTGAACCAATCCTGATTAGTCCGCCAGATCGAGTCAAAATTCAGGGTCTGGTTTGCGGTCTGATCCGCAAATATAGATAAGCAATATTTTCGACCGTCCAATATCTAAAATATTTGTGCGGTCTTTTTTATAAGCATTCTGTTTTATCTATGAAACAAAATGCAGGTTCTTTTATTTATAACAACAGGAAATCAGTAGTGTAGCGGTCACAAGTAATCAATTTGTGATTGCTCTCTGGAAGAAATTGCTCAGGCGTTCTGTGCTGAGCATCGCTTACCCGCCTGCACCACTTGAACCGAATAAACTCAGCCTGGGGCGTTCATCCGGTTTGACTGCCCGCGTCAAGCCGGATGAGCCAGCGCCCTATAAAAAGCTGCCCGACTGCGTGCTGTAAAAGCATTAGTGTCGGGATTGCTTTGGTCACTTGTGAGAAGAGCGGAATCGTAAAGCGAATTTTTAACTCGAACCAAACATCAATTTGTAGCTTTCCGCGAGGATCAAACAAGGTCTGCACTGACTCTGTGATCGGCTGGGAAAAGTGTGTCTTGATCTTACTTTTCGGAAGTGAATAGCAAAAAAAGGAGGCAAAAATGAACAGCGTTCAAGACGCATTTAAGCACAACCGAGCGCGCAGAAATGTGATCGTGGCAGGGGGATTGATTTTGGTGTGCATCACATTATTGAGTTGCGTTTCTTCGTTTATGATTTATCGCGAAGGCTTTGGCGACACGCCGTGGTTTGTTCAGCAATCTTTGTCTCTATTTGCTGTCATCGTTGTCGAAGGCGCCTTTATTTGGCTGGTTTACGGGTTTACACGCGCGTTTTCTTCCTTTAGCGAAAGGATCATTTCGCTGCTGGGAATGGGGTTTTTAGTTTGTGTGATGTTAACGAACATCATCACCCATTTTATGATGGTGAAACACTTGCAACTTTCACCTTTTCAGGAAGCGTGGCTAAGCTGGGGGGCAGTGAGCGTATTTATTGCGGTATTGATTTTTGTTTTGTTGATCACACTTTCTGATCCTGTCACCCGCCTGATTCGACTTGAAATGCGCTATCTAGGTAAGCAGCAGGAAACGATTCTCCACGCAAAGAGCGATGGGTTGGATAGCGAACACATTCAACAGGCGATGATTGAACGCGCCGAGATCGAAGCCAGGGATTTAGCAGAACGGATCATTGGCGAAGGCCGCCAGTTGACTCGTGGAAACGCCACGCGTCTTCAACAGCAATCTTTGCAAGCGCCCTACCGATACAAATCAACAAAAAAGGGAAAAGACTAACGCCACAGACTGGCGCGGAGCCTGTGGCGCAATTGGAAATAGCGCAGTCAAACCTGGTTCCAGGTCGTTCTTCAGTTCCCCATTCTCAGAAATTCAAGTTGAATAAACAGAGTCAATTCGTTGACCAGCCGCTTCAGCCGGAAGACGAAGAGAATTTCTTCCAACGGGAAGATTTTTTGGAATTGCCGACTTTGCCGGAAGAGAGAGATTGGCAATTTACATCCGAGCCACGGAAAAAGGCAGAGCGCTCGAGTCTCAAAAAAGCAGCGTCGGATACAACCTTGAAGGGGTTGAGAAAACGTAGCTTAAAGAAAGCAAAAGAGCTGGATATGCCGCCGACCCCAACAGGGCACGATTGGCATGTCAGTGAAGGAGGATGGAATCTAGTCAAAAGCTGGTCTGAAAAAGACAGCTTGTTAGGACAAAAGATCAAGAAAGAGCGTTACGCCGGCTACTTAAGCAAAGACGCCTGGCAGGTAATGAAGGAATATGAGTACGAAAAGATTATCGCGAAGATCGGGCAATAGCCTGGCAGACACGGCGGGAGCGGACCCATTTGCAGTGTTCGAAATCATCGCCAACGCCAGAAAGATCAGAGACTCGTCACCAGGCAGCGAGGCGTCTGAGTGTGCCCGGCGAATCGAAAAACACGCGGATGTCATGGTGAAGACGGCGCTTGGCACCGCCGATCTTTCCATTGTTGAAGTGCCATCGAGTGTAATTGAGCAAATTGTCGAACTGATACGAGCCTACCGCTAGCTGAAGTTTGAAACGTTAACCCTGACGAAAACTGTGGAGGAAAAGTTATGACTACCGAGCAAGCACTATTTTTGCGGGATTTTCTATTGCAGAGAATTGAGGAGGCGCATTTGGTGACATTACGCGTTTTGTCTTCAATTCCCGAAGCGCAAAGCGATTATCGCCCAGCCAAAATTTCCCGGTCTGCACGTGAAATGGCGACTCACATCATCAATACAGAATTGATTCTGATCAATGGAATTGTGTCGGGGTCATTCAACAGAAGTGCGTGTGATTTGCCGGATCCCCAAATGGATTTAAGCGAAATGATCGCCTATTACGACGACCGATTTGTCGAAGGCATAGAAGCGATTCGAAAAATAACGGTGAAAAAGCTGACCAGCTATTTGTCTTTTTACGGTGTGTTCCGGCACCCAGCCGTCGTCTTTCTGACCTTTCTGCACGATCACACTGTTCATCATAGAGGACGGCTGAGCGATTACGTTCGCGAAATGGGGTCGAAGGTTTCAATGCTTCGCAGTGTAGATGGGAACTTTGTTTCCATGGGTCAACCAGCAATGAAGTATTTGTGGACAGAGCGATCCTGGGAACAAGACGATCTGGCTCGTGCCGCCTGAAGTGGAACAAATGGCTTTCCGGGAGCGTTTGCTGAAACGTCATTTTCCCACGTATGCAAATTTTCTACGTCTTACGGAGTCGTAGAAAATCCTTCGAACACCATTCACTTTTAGGAGGTCATCACTATGGAAGTCAGTAAACATATTCCCGGGACGTTCTGCTGGGTTGAACTGGGTACGTCCGATCAGGAAGCAGCGAAGAAGTTTTACGGAGAGCTTTTCGGTTGGGGGGTTAACGATGTTCCCATGGGACCGGATGGCGTTTACACCATGTTCCAACTCAAGGGCAAAGATGTGGCGGCTGCTTACACCCAAGGCAAAGAAGAAACTTCGGTGGGAGTTCCTCCTAATTGGGGGCTTTACGTCTGTGTTGAAAACGTTGATGAATCAGCCAAAGCAATTGCCGCTGCCGGTGGGGCTGTAATGGCTGGACCGTTTGATGTAGGTGACGCGGGACGAATGGCAGTTGCACAGGACCCCACAGGCGCGACGTTCAAAATATGGCAGCCGCTCAAGAACACTGGAGTCGGCATTATGGGAGAAGTCAATTCCATGTGTTGGCAAGAGTTGGCAACACACGATCTGCCAGAAGCGAAGAAGTTTTACGCAACAGTCTTCGGCTGGGATCCACAAACTAAAGAAGGTGACAGCATGCAGTACACCGAAATTTACCTAAAAGGCGCAGACGGCAAGCCCTTTGCGTTTGGCGGAATGTACAAAATGATGGCGGAGATGGAAGGAATTCCTCCGCATTGGCTGCCATATTTTGCGGTTGCCGATTGTGATGCGACGGTTGAAAAAGCCAAATCGCTGGGTGGTCAGGCACACGTTCCGCCGATGGACATTCCCAATGTTGGCCGTTTTTCCATGCTGACCGATTCACAAGGTGCTACTTTTGCCGTCATCAAGCTAAATTTCTAAATCTCTCAAAGCTTCGTGGCAATCACTATCAGCCGCGATTCAATAGCGAAAGGCGCTTGTCCGTTGTCATCGAGCATTTGCATCCCGCAACGGTTTGTCCGCCTTTCGCTGTTTTGTTTTTCGGAAGATAATCGCCGCGTTTTGAACCTCAACCCGTTCGGAGGCGCATAGTGAGGAAGCTTATGTACTGGATACTTGGAATCGTCGGCGTGCTGGTTTTGGCAGGAATCGTTGTTTTCATTATTGGCAGTTTTCTGCCGGAAGATCACGTTGCCAGTAAAACTCTGACCCTACGCCAGCCGCCTGAAACTGTTTGGCAGGTGGTTAGTGATTTCGCCAATCAGCCGAAATGGAATCCTGAAATGAAAAGCGTCGAGCGATTGCCGGATCGCAACGGTCACGCGGTTTGGCAGGAAGAAATGTCCGGCATGAAAATCCCGCTCGAAACGTTGGAAACGGAAGCTCCCAAAAAGCTGGTGCGGCGAATCGCTTCTGAAGATTTGGGATTTGGCGGAGACTGGGAATACATCATCACCCCAACCATCGAAGGCGGCTGCCAACTAACCATCACCGAACGCGGCAAAGTTCCCAACGCTTTATTTCGCTTTATGTCCAAATATGTTTTCGGTCACACCGCGACAATGGAAAAATACATGAGGGCGCTTGCTGGGAAGTTTGGCGAAACGCCCGCAATTCGATAATTAACCGGAAAGGAAGGAAAAGTGGCAGCATCAAAAAGCAAATCCCTATACAGCGTTCACCCGGGCGTTCTAATGGTGCAGAAATGGATCGAGACTTTGCCGGAAAAAACTGGCCGTTCGCTGGATGAATGGATGGCCTTCATCAAAACGTCTGGTCCAAAAGATGAAAAAGAATGTCGCATATGGTTGAAGGAAAAGTTCAACCTTGGCACGAACACGGCTGGGTGGCTGGCAGAACGCGCTCAAGGCAAAGGTTGGGAAGAGGATTCTCCTGAAGGTTATTTGCAGCAAGCTGAAGTTTACGTCGAAGAAATGTTTGCCGGAACCAAAGCCGGATTGCGGCCAATTTACGATGCGCTGCTGAAACTCGGCCTCAGCATTGGGAAAGACGTCAAGGCTTCTCCAGGCAAAACCATCGTGCCGTTGTACCGAAATCACGTTTTCGCGCAGTTGAAGCCCACAACGCGAACCAGAATTGATCTGGGCTTTGCGCTGGGCAATATGGCCGTACCCGAACGGCTGATTGATACCGGAGGCTTTGCCAAAAAAGACCGAATTACGCATCGCATCCCGATTGCCTCGCTTGATGAAATTGATGACGAGGTTAAACACTGGCTGAAAGTCGCCTACGATTTGGATGCCTGAAAGACTTTACACATCTGAAAAGGAGTTCGTCATGCCTGCTTTAGCGAAAGACACCAAAGCAACTGTAATTCCCTGCCTTCGGTATCGAAACGCACCTGCCGCCATTGAATGGCTTTGTCAAAACTTCGGATTTGAAAAGCTTCTGGTTGTGCCGAACGAAGATGGAACTATCGCGCACGCGCAGCTTGGGTTCGGTAATGGGATGATTATGCTTGGGTCGGTTGTGGAGTCAGAGTTTGGCCGCCTGATCAAACAACCGGACGAGATCGGAGGGGCAGAAACACAAAGCGCTTATCTGGTAGTTGCCGACGCCGATGTGCTTTATGAAAAGGCAAAAGCCGCCGGAGCCGAGATCGTGATGGAAATAAAAGACGAAGATTATGGCGGACGTGGTTTCAGTTGCCGCGATCTGGAAGGCCGCCTTTGGAATATCGGCACATACGATCCCTGGGTTTGAAGTCGCAACGATTACGGCGCCAACCGGACGATTTTCCAAACATCATTCTGTTTGATGTAAACAATCCGGTCGTGCAAACGGCTTTCGCGTCCTTGCCAAAATTCGATGTGGTCAGGTTTCAATCGCCAACCTCCCCAAAACGGTGGACAGGGAATTTCGCCTTCACCAAATCGCGCTTCAATTTCGGCCACTCTTTCTTCCAGAATTTCACGTTTGACGATCTCATCACTCTGCGGCGAAGCCCACGCGCCGATTTGGCTGCCACGTGGGCGGGTCCGAAAGTACTCTTCGGATTCCTGCCGGGAAGCTTTTTCAATTTTTCCCTCAATCCTTACTTGGCGATTCAGCGTGTGCCAATAAAACGTCAGAGCCGCTTGCGGATTTTCCATCAACTCACGGCTCTTACGGCTTTCATAATTGGTGAAGAAAACAAAGCCACGCGCATCGAAACCCTTCAACAAAACAATCCTGCCTGAAATGCGGCCATTGCTTGTCGAAGTTGAAAGCGTCATCGCTTCAACGTCGGGCTGTTCACCTTGCATTGCTTCCTCGAACCAACGCTTGAACTGCCCGAATGGTTCCGGGACAACGTGGCTTTCGTCAAAAGGTTGCGAAACATAATCGCGCCGCAACTGTGAAATTTGCTGTGATAGATCAGTCATAAAAGAGTCAGGCACTTATCCCATCATCGAAGCTGCAACCGAAAGAAGCAGTGCAGCAATTATGTAAAGAATGATGTGCGGAATTGCCGCTATCGAAGATTTCATTTTCTGCGTAACAGCCGCGCAACCGATCCCCAGCAGCGCAATTCTCCAAATTCCAAATACATCCACGAAGTTCAATAGCGAGCCAATAAACTTTGGTAACGCGACTCCAGCTACGGTCAGTATACCGCCCAGATTGGAGCTGACTGGATTGAATAAATCTATGTCTTCAGGGTTTTTCAGATAGAGAATGATTACGGTTAGGATCACTTGAATCAAAGCAATGGCCAGATACGCGTAAGTAATGACAGATAGCACTGGCTTAAAGCGATTGGTCGCTCCCATCATCAATGTAAAAAGTTTGAATACGCCAGCGACAATAAACATCAAAACGGCGAACCCAACAGCTCCGGAAAGCGGGCCTTTGATTTTTCCCCACGTAGTCTTTGAAGCGGCAATCGCTTTTTGAACTTCTTCCTCAATCTTTTCCTCTGGCACTCCCATGGAGCGCATCATTGGCTCCATCTGCTTTCTGGCGGCGTTTTCTGCCCCGTAGCGATTTACGACGACGAAGTTCATCGCCCCTGCAATCACAGCCAAGACTACCATTGGGATCAGGACGCGCGGCGCGCGCGCAATCTCTTGGAACGTCTCGCCTGGGGAAAAGTAAAGGCCGATCAATCTGCTGAAAAAACTCTGCGGCGCGGGCGGTTCGGGTTGTGGGTTAGGTTGATTATCTTGAGTAAGTTCAGAATTCATAGTTCCTCCTGTGAGTTAGGGGTTTATGGAGTACTGCCTGGTGAAACTACGTTAGGTGAATCGTGCAGGTGACACGCCGCCCAATGTCCGGGCGTGATTTCTGCAAGTTTCGGTTCTTCAATTTTGCAGCGTTCCATCATATAGGGGCAGCGAGTGTGAAACCGGCAACCCGATGGTGGGTTCAAAGGCGTCGGCGGATCGCCGCCAAGTTTTTTGACTGCTCGTTTTACAGCTTGCGGCATTGGCGACGGAATTGCCGCCGACAAAGCCTGGGTGTATGGGTGCAGCGGTTCCGCATAAATGTCATCAGCCAAAGCCAGTTCAACCAGCTTGCCCAGATACATCACTCCCACGCGCGAAGAGATGTGTTTGACCACCGCTAACCCGTGTGAAATGAATAGATAGGTCAGTCCAAATTGCGCTTGCAGGTCTTGAAGCAAATTCACAACCTGAGCCTGCACTGAAACATCCAACGCCGAAACCGGTTCATCGGCAACAATGAAGTCAGGGTTCAAGGCTAAGGCCCGCGCAATGCCAATGCGTTGTCGCTGGCCCCCACTAAACTGGTGCGGGTAGCGATTGGCGTAATCCGGGTCAAGCCCTACGACGCGCAATAACTCTGCGACCCTTTCGCGTTGTTCGGCCTTCGAGCCAACGTTGTGAACGATCAAAGGTTCAGCAATGATCTGGCCGACTTTCATCCGAGGGTTTAATGACGAATACGGATCTTGAAAAATGATCTGCATTTTTCGGCGCAGCCCACGAAGTTCGGTTCGATTGATTTCAGTAAGATTGCGCCCGTCAAAACGAATCTCGCCAGCGCTAGGTTCAATCAATCTCAACAAGCAGCGCCCGACAGTGGTTTTTCCGCAGCCGGATTCGCCGACCAAACCCAACGTTTCTCCACGCTGAATGACGAAAGAAACATCATCAACAGCCCGGACAACTTGTTTGTGTGCGGCTGGAAAATGCTTGGTCAGGTTTTTGACTTCGACGAGAGTTTGATTGGTCATCAGAATAGATATTGCGCTTAGGTTCCGACGGGAGTCAATTTTTACGTCTGATAAATTTCACCCACTCGAACGCATCGCGAAAGATGTTCAGCGCCAAGATTAACCAATGGAATCTCGCCTTCCCTGCATTTGTCTTTTGCGTGCGGGCAGCGGGGCGCGAACCGGCAACCAGGCGGCAATTCCAATGGATTAGGCACTGTTCCTTCGATGGTTTGAAGCCGCAACATTCTTCCCTGCCGCTTTTCGTCAAGGCGGGGGACAGCGCGCAGCAGGCCTTCCGTGTAAGGATGGCGGGGATGACTGAACAGCTCTGCAACCGAAGCTTCTTCGACGATTTTGCCTGCATACATAACAGCTACGCGATCAGCAGTTTCGGCAACGACGCCTAAATCATGCGTAATCAGCAGCAATGCCAGATTCCGTTTCTCGCGCAACTCTTTCAACAAATCCAGAATTTGGGCTTGAATCGTCACATCCAACGCCGTTGTCGGTTCGTCGGCAATCAGCAGTTTGGGGTCACAAGCCAGTGCCATGGCGATCATCACGCGTTGACGCATGCCGCCTGACATTTCGTGTGGATAACTTTTGGCACGCGTTTCCGGCGAAGGAATTGCGACATCGCGCATGCCTTCGATGGCTTGGCTCCAGGCTTCACGTTTGGAGACTTTTCGGTGCAACCGGATGGCTTCGGCAATTTGTTCGCCGACGGTCAGCACAGGATTTAAGGAAGTCATCGGGTCCTGAAAAATCATGGCGATGTCGTCGCCTGAAATTGCGCGCATTTCTTTTTCAGAAAGCTTCAGCAAATTGCGGCCTTCAAACAGAACTTCGCCGCCGACAATACGACCTGGTGAGGAAAGAAGCCGCATGATCGAAAGCGCCGTGACAGATTTTCCACAGCCGGATTCACCCACCAGGCTAAGCGTTTCGCCCAGTTCGACCGTAAACGACACGTCGTCCACGGAACGCACTTCCCCCTTCCGTGTGGCAAAATAGGTTTTCAGATTTCTGACTTCAAGCAGGCTCATAAACGATTCATTCGGAAAGCGATTTCATTGCCGGGAATATATGTCACAAGCTGACTGTCGGCAAATTCCGTCACCCGTCCGCCAAAACTGGCGGCAAGTTGATAGTAAACTCTCCAAAG
>CAZXHW010000175.1:0-11422 GCA_964639915.1 uncultured Heliomicrobium sp. | reverse complement strand
CTCCGCGTTTGCGATTTCATCGCACCTTTGCGATTGTCGCTCGCTGCCTGTCGCCGCAAATTGAAGCGTACCAGGTCGGCGTAAACGCCAATTGGCGCGAAGGCGTACGCGTTCGCACCATAGAACGAGCAAATCTGACAGAAAGAACGACTTAATCGAATGACAAATCCGCAATCCGCCGACGGAGTTCTGATAATTGACAAACCCTCTGATTGGACTTCGCACGATGTCGTAGCAAAGGTTCGCAAGATTTTGCGGACTCGTCGCGTGGGCCATACCGGCACGCTTGATCCGTTTGCGACCGGAGTTTTGGTCATTTGCGTCAACCGCGCGACGCGATTGGTCCAGTTTCTAACCGGTGATGACAAAGAATATCTGGCGACCATGCGGCTGGGGTTTGCCACGGACACCGGCGACCTGACCGGCGAACCGCTTTTGCCTGTCACCGATGCCAACCACATCACGTCTGAGCAGGTGCAAGAGGCGCTAACACATTTCCGCGGGCGTATTTGGCAAATTCCGCCAATGTATTCCGCCAAAAAAGTCGAAGGCGTTCGGCTTCACGAATTGGCGCGGCGCGGCGAAACAATCGAACGCCAACCTATTGAAATTGAAATCAAAGAGTTGGAGTTGGAAGCGCTCAACAACACTACCAGCGCGAAGGGGCAGGATTTTACGTTTCGGGTTGTTTGTACTGCTGGAACGTATGTCCGCACCTTGGCCGAAGACATTGGCAAACGGCTTGGCGTGGGAGCGCACCTAATTTCGCTTCGTCGTACGCGGGCAGGTTCCTGCCATCTGGCTAAAGCTGTGACACTGGAACAGCTAAGCGAACTTGTTGAGCAAGAGAGACTTGGCGAAATTTTGATTCCGATGGCAGAAGCCGTCGAGCTTCCTGAAATCGCGTTAACAACGGAAGAATGCAATTCCATCAGTTACGGTCGTTCAATCCGGCGCATAGAGGATTGGAGCAATGGAACCAAAGCAAAGCTTTGCAACAGTGAGCGAAAATTGCTGGCAATTGGTGAATTTGACGCACTCCAATCTATCTGGCAACCACGTTTGGTGCTGGTTACGGCAGCGGAAATTTTGGAGCAGTGAACAGAGAGATTTTTCGATTGCCCTTGTTAATTGCAACCACTGAGGCTGTGCTATACTGCCGATGCCAGCAAAAAAGGTAACCCGCACGGGCAAGAGACACAGAAAAGTAAACTTAATTTATCGCCCGGAAATTTGAAAACCTAAAGTTGATAACAAAACTTGTGCCGTCAAATCCCCAAAGTACGGCCCCATTCCTTCTCTGAAAATCCCGGCTCACCCGACCGGGAAAGTAAGAACCCACAACAGGCTGTCAGTTTTCAACTCTGAACAGCAAACTGATAGCCAGGAGTAGCAGCATGGCAGAGCAAGATAAGAAGTTAAGTCTCAGCGAGCTGCTCGAAGCGCATCGGCGCGAACGAGAGCGTTTGGTTTGGGAAGGAACCTTCCGCGATTATTTCGAACTGGTAGCTCAAAATCCGCGAATTGCCGCGCTTTCGCACGCGCGCATCTGCGACATGGTTCTGGCGCCGGGCGTCGAAAAGATCGCTGAAGGGACGCGCGATGAAATGACTCGCTATAAGTTTTTCAGCGATGAGCTGTTTGGCATTGAAGAACCGATTGCCAAAATCGTCGAGTATTTCAAATCTGCGGCGCAGCGATTGGAAGTTCGCAAACGAATCCTATTGCTGATGGGACCGGTCGGCGGCGGCAAATCTACCATCGTTACAATGCTCAAGCGCGGGCTGGAAAACTGGACGCGAACCGAAGCCGGAGCCGTTTACGCCATCAAAGGTTGCCCGATGCACGAAGAGCCGCTGCATCTGATTCCACCAGAGCTACGCCCGGAAATCGAAAAACATTACGGCCTGTATATCGAAGGCGAACTGTGCCCGCAATGCCGCTACAATCTGGAACACGTGTACCACGGCAAACACGAAGACATGCTGGTCACGCGCATTGCGTTTTCCGAAAAAGACCGCATCGGCATCGGGACATTTGCTCCAAGCGATCCGAAATCTCAGGACATCACCGAACTGACCGGTTCGATTGATCTTTCGACCATCGGCGAAATCGGAGTTGAATCCGACCCGCGCGCTTACCGCTTTGACGGTGAACTGAACATCTCCAATCGCGGGATGATGGAATTCATCGAAATCCTGAAGTGTGACGAAAAATTTCTGTATTCATTGCTGACTCTTTCCCAGGAACAGAACATCAAGACTGGCCGCTTTGCCATGATTTACGCGGACGAAGTCATCGCATCGCATACCAATGAAAACGAATACACGGCCTTTGTCGGCAATCGTAAATCCGAAGCTCTGCAAGACCGCATCATCATGGTCAAGGTTCCGTACAACCTGAAGGTCACGCAGGAAGAGCGCATTTACGACAAGCTCCTGAAACAGTCTGAAGCGATGCGCAACATTCACATTGCGCCAAACACGCTGAAAGTTGCAGCAATGTTTGCCGTCATGTCCCGACTGGAAGAGCCGAAGAAAGCCAACGTGGACATCGTCAAAAAGATGAAGTTGTACGATGGCGAAGATGTCGAAGGCTTCAAGTCGAAAGACGTCAAAGAGCTGAAAGACGAAACCGTGCGTGAAGGCATGGACGGTATTTCGCCTCGGTACGTCATCAACCGGCTGTCGAACGCCTTGGTGCGGGAAAACATCACCTGCATCAATCCGCTGGACGCGCTGTTGACGATCAAAAACGGCTTCGACCAGCACACAGGCATCAAAGCTGAAGAACGGGAACGCTATCTGAATTTGATCTCGCAGGCTCGGCGCGAATACGACCAGATCGCCAAAACCGAAGTGCAGCGTGCTTTCGTTTATTCGTTTGAAGAGATGGCGAAGAACATGTGCAACGCCTATCTGGACAACGTCGAAGCGTACTGCAACAAGGAAAAGCTGAAAGATCCGATCACCGAAGAAGAGTTGGAAGCCGACGAAAGGCTGATGCGTTCCATTGAAGAGCAGATCGGAATTTCCGAAAACGCCAAGAACACGTTCCGGCAGGAAATCCTGATCCGCATTTCTTCCTATTCGCGCAAAGGCAAAACGTTTGATTACAACTCTCACGAACGGCTGAAAGAAGCCATCGAGAAGAAAATTTTCGCCGACCTGAAAGACGTGGTGAAAATCACGACTTCGACCAAAACGCCAGACGTTGATCAGCTTCGCCGCATCAATGAAGTGATTGACCGGCTGGTGACCGATCACGGGTATTGCACGGTCTGCGCGAATGAATTGCTGACGTACGTCGGCACATTGCTGTCGCGCTAGTTGCGGGCAAGCAATTCACAATAACTTCGCCCGCGCCTTTCCCAAGGAGAGTGCGCGGGCGTTTTAGGCTCAGTCAAGCTTTATGTCAGTCCAACGCAACGATTGGTCGTTACAACGCAAAGGCATCATTGATCAGGATCGCCACAAAGAGCGCATCAAAGACGCCATTAAAAAAAATCTCGGCTCGATTGTTTCCAACGAATCCATCATCCTGTCGAATGGTCGCAAAACCGTCAAAGTGCCGATGCGCGCGCTGGATGAATACAAATTCCGATTCGATTACCGCAAACGCAAACACGTAGGCCAGGGCGACGGCAAAGCCAAAGTCGGTGACGTCATCGGCCGTGAAGATCAACAGGGACAAGGTCAAGGCGTTGGCCAGGGCGGCGACAGTCCGGGGCAGGATTATTACGAAGCCGATGTTGAAATTGACGAAATCGCCGCGATGATTTTTGAAGACTTGCGGCTCCCCTTTTTGGAAGACAAAGCCAAACGAGCGGTTCCGTCGAAAACCACCCGCTTCACCGAAATTCGTCGCACCGGCGTGCTTTCCAATCTGGACAAGCGCCGCACGATTCTGGAAAACATTCGCCGCAACGCTCGTGAAAAAGGCGAAGCAAAAATCGGCGGCTTCAAAAAAGAAGACATGCGGTTCAAAAGCTGGGAAGACGAAATCCGCTATGAATCGAATGCCGCAGTAATCGCGATGATGGACGTTTCCGGCTCGATGGGAGAGTTCAAAAAGTACATCGCGCGCAGCTTCTTTTTCTGGATGGTTCGCTTTCTGCGGACGAAATACGACAGCGTCGAAATCGTTTTCATCAGCCACCACACCGAAGCCAAAGAGGTCAACGAAGAGCAGTTTTTCACCCAGGGCGAATCGGGCGGCACCGTCGTCAGTTCGGCTTACAAACTGGCGCTGGACATTATTGCCGAACGCTTTCCGCCAGGCGATTGGAATGTGTATCCGTTCCACTTTTCAGACGGCGACAACTATTACTCCGACAACGAAGATGCCGTAAAAATGGCCGACCAGTTGATCGAAACCTGCAACCTGTTTGGTTACGGAGAAATCGGCGAGGAAGGCATGGCCACGTATCGGCGAAGCTCCGGCGCGCTGCTTTCGATCTTCAACGACCGGCTGAAAAACCAGGACCGCTTTATCGGCGTGCGGATTGACGACAAGGAAGATGTCTATCCGGCATTGAAGGAATTTTTCGGCAAACGCGGCGTAGAAGCGTAAAGATCGTCAGCGGAGTTTTTGTAACTGAGTTGCGATTTCCTTTGCCAGTTTTGGAGACGCCGCAGTCGCTGTCAGTTCCCGAAGCTTTCCAGACAAAATAGAAGTATTACCTGTGCGATGGGTGACACTGTAATTCCACATCCAAGTTAAAAATGGCAATGTGATTTCCAACACCAAATCAGCCTCTTTAACATCCGCGACAAACTTCAGTTTTAGCCCCTGAAACTCCGGCAATTTGCGAAACTCAGCTTCGAGCATGGATGGATTCAAGTACACAGTCTTCGAACGAACATAAATCGTTTCGGAAGTGCGAACCAGTTCCGCAAGGTTTGCGTTCGTTGCGCCCGCAACCGCCCCGCTATCAGCCGTAAACAGTTCCAAGTCTTCTGTATCGTAACCTTCGATTACAGACAAAGGGGATTGCTTCGCCGTGGCTCCCAATTCTCGCTGGACTTCTTGTGGGACAGTAATTTGCAAATACTTGACCAGACTTTCCAGCGTGACGATGCGCGCCTTGTCGGCGGCTTTCCCTTTGACGGCGTCCAGAAATACGGAAGTAAAGATTCCACGTTTTTTCGCCGCAGAGCTATAAGCGAGTTCCCCAGCATTTGCGGAAAAAAGCGTGGCATAAGCGCTCACTTCGTTCTTGAAAGAAAACTGTCGAGAGAAAGATTCGGAAACTGGCTTTTGCCGGAATGAATCAAACATCAGCATGATCTGCCCGGCGCCACTTGCCTTCAGCAACGCTTTGAACCTGTCACTGGGAATTGCAGTGTCTGCAAGCAGAGCGTCGTTCCCTGTCAGCGAATCGGTGGCCAACAGATAGGTTTTCCCAGCCGCTTCGAATTCGTGACCAATAAAATAAACCAGCAAAAATCCGTCCTGCTTGATCCGACCGGGCAGCGCCGCCAATTGTTGCAGCAGCACACTGCGTAATGGCTGACGTTCTATCGGTTCGCCGGAAGCCAACAGCACGATGTTTTCCTGACGAAAGCCGCCGTTGCGCACCAGCGTATCGGCAACTGCGCGGGCATCGGCGGCGGCATAGTTAAATTTGCCAACCTGTTTGTCCAGATAATCTTCCGCGCCGATCACCAGCGCAAAGCGCTTTTCTGCCGCTGGCAGCTCATCCACCAACCCGCTTCGCCCGCCGATGCAGGGGCGTTCGCCATTGACCAGAGCTTTCAGCGCCTCCGACGCTTCGTCTTTTAGCTGGGAAGAATCGCTGCGGCCACTCAAGGAAAGAACCTGCGTGTAATCTGAAAGCTGCTGATTGACGATTTCCGAGATCTGACTGCATAGCGATTGCCCTTGCCTGCCCACGCGCTGATCTTTCGGCAACGCGCGAAACTCGTCATTGAGCTTCTGGAATTTCATGGAGCGTGCCAGCGCGCGCAGCCAATACGTGTTCGCATCGCTGGCGGCAGCACTGCCTTTCAACTCTGCGGCTTTCGTCAAATAACTGATTGCCTGTTCCGGGTCCGGATTCGGTTGCCGCAACAGGCAAAGCCCCAGACTTTGGTAAAGCATGCTCAGACCATCAGTGCGCAATTTGCCAAATGTTTGGCTATCCATTCCCGGTGGCGTCGTCGGATCTTCCAAATACTCAAGCGCACGCTTCGTATACCCCCTGCTGTGCTCCAGTTCGCTGAAAAAATTGCCGATCATCCCTTTGTGAACGGCCAGCGCCATCTTGAGCGTCACCTGCACAATCAATGCGCGGTCAATTCCTTTGGGAGCTAAAAGCCCTTGTCCCAACTTCAATACCTGATTCAGTCCGGACAAAGTGGGGGTGTCTGAATAGGCTTGAAAGGTCGCATCGAAAACGTCAAGTTCGACTTTCCGAAGCTCAGTCTTGATATTTGTCGCTTCCGCATTGAGCGGGTATTTCCGCAAAAACTCCTTGCCCAATGACAACCGCGTTGCCGGATTTTTTTCGTTTGAAAACTCCGCGTATGCCTTCAGCTCTTCCTGTTGCCGCAGCGCTTGTTTGGTCCGTTCGCCTGCGCCGAGCTTTCCCAAACGATCCAGCGTCGTCTGATCCACACGAAAGTCAATTCCGACTTTGCGAATTTGGCCTGCAATAACTTCATCTCCTGCGTCAATTTTTAGCAACTGTTCAATTGTGCTGAGGCTTAATGGACGTTCACTTTGCGGAATTTCGTATGCTGACGCCATCAATCCAGACTGATGCGCCAATACGATTGGAGCGGAAAGTTGGCTGGCAAAGAGAGTCAGGAGCAAGAACAATCGAGCCATAAATGTCCTCCACTGGGACGAAGTCGAGCGTATTAACGACGGTTCAACACCTTGATTGTGTCAGTGATTTTCTGCCGGAACTTGCGAACTTCAGCCTGCTGCGGGTTGAGTTTCAGTGACTGATCACATTCACGAAGCGCGCTTTGAAACTCTCCCTGGTTGTATAGTTCGCGCGCTCGCTGGAAAAGTTCCGCCGCCTTTTGCTGATTGGCGAGCGTTAGAGCACGATTGGGAGTCGGAGACGACACAGGGGTTGCCGGAGCCTGACTCGCTGTCTCAGGGGTTGTGACAACGCTTGCAGTTGGATTCGGACGCACTTCCGAAGTGTTGATTTGCGTGGCAGAAGGAGATGGCGATGTCTGCCCGCTGCCATCCTTGGCTTTGTACTGGTACAAGCTGTAACTGCCTGCCAACGCAATTGCCACAACGGCAATTCCATAAAGCACATACGACTTGTTCCGACGTGCAGGCGTGGGAGTAAACGGTGCTGTTTCAGCAACAGCGTCAACCTTCGGCGTCGCGCTTCGCCGACCTTGCGCGATTTTTGCCGGGCTTGGGGACTTCGCAGTGGCGTAAAAGTCCTCCGTCGTCTGTTCCGCCAGATCGGAGCTTTTCATCTTCCCGGGCTTAACTGCGACCCAGGTTTCTTCCAAATCCTCGCTGTCCGATTCGCGCAGGTTTAACTCGATCTGTATCTGATGCAACAGCGCCAACACTTCGCTGGCGCTTTGTGGTCGCTCTGCTGGGTCTTTTGCTAGCATTTCGTTGACCAGATTTTCAATGGCGAGCGGCGTTTCAGGCCGGATATTGCTTAGGGGTTGCGGCGGAACGGTCAGTTGCATCTGCACCAGTTCTCCCATCGAAGAGCTACTGAACGGCAACTGGCCTCCCAGCAAGCGATAACTGATCACGCCCAGCGAATAAATGTCCGAACGTCCATCAATGTGCCCGCCGACGGTCAATTGTTCTGGACTGGCATATTGCGGCGTTCCAACCATCGCCGAAACCGGCGAATTGGCCGTCGTCTCTTCAATAATTTTTCCAATTCCAAAATCCAGCACTTTGACTTGATCGCGCCCGTCTGGCGTATCAACCAGCATGATGTTGGAAGGCTTCAGATCGCGATGAATTACGCGTTTGGCATGCGCTTCGCTGAGCGCGGCAGTGATTTGCCGGATGATGCCAATCGCACGTTTGAATCCGAAGCTTCCCTCGCTTGCCAGTTCTTCATCCAGCGTACGACCTTCCAACCACTCCATGACGATGTAGGCAATGCCGTCCGGCGTGTGGCCCGCGTCTTTTACATCCACAATGTTTTCGTGCGTCAGCCTGCCTGCAAGCTTCGCTTCGCGCTCGAACAATTCCACGACGTAATCGTTGCCGATGGCCACGTTCGGCTGAAGGATTTTGAAGGCGACCCGACGATCAATTCCCAAATGGTGCGCGCAATAAACGGCTCCCATTCCCCCTACGCCAACCAGCGCCAGAATCTTGTACTTGTCCAACAGCTTCTGCCCGACCAGATGGTAGGGGTCTTTCAAAGAAAGAACTTCCTGATCGCTCGGACAGAATCGCTGCGACGCAGAATAATTTTGGCCACACTTTGGACAGTACTTCACTCTCATCTTAAAAGGTCACAGAGTCTTCAGGGTGGGCAAGAGGAAGAACAGAAAAGGCTTTCTGCCTTGCAGCCTGCGCCCGCTAACTCTCGGACTTCATTGTACAACGCTTCTTCGCTGACACCATGGCCTTCAAGCTGACACGAAATTCCGGCAACGTCATTCCCATCCAGAGTTCCCGGAATTGTTCGAACAGTTGCGACTGGCGCTGGCTATGGTCCGCTTTCAGCCGTTCCAGAACGATAATTTCCAGGCTTTCCGGTTTGCGACGTTTGATCCGCGCCAGTTCAGTTTCCAGCACCAGACGCTGCGTGACCTTGTCCTGAAAATTTCCAAGCAAATCCTGGCTGCGTTTCAACAGGTCAATCAACAATGCCAGCCGGTCAGGAAAAAGATGGCGCAATTGTTCAGCGCTGTAGCGCAATCGTTTGCCGGAAATTCTGAGGTTATGAAGCTGCTCTTCCGAAGGCAGGGTTTCGATGGCGGGCCAGTGCGAATAAAACTCCTTTAGCCGCGTGCGAAGGATTTTGGTTGCCGTCAGTTCAATGGGATCGTCCGCAGAAACGCGTTTGACCTTAAGCGGCTTGCTCATGGCTCACCTCCTGCCCGCCGCTTGTCGTTGCCGCATCGCTGGCCGAAAACTCGCGCTTGAATGCGGCGTACTGTTCCCCCTGAAAGTAGGCAAGCAATTTCCGCAGTCTGCGTTTTCGCCTGGCTTCCAAACGGCGGATAAACGTTTCCAACGCGGTTTGCTCTTCAATCGGCGTGCTGGCAATGGCGGCTTTGTGCGCCCGCAATGTTTCGATCATCACATCCAGATCGCGCACACCGCCCAAGGTGTCAGCCAGGCGTTCCATGCTGTCGCGCCAGCGCTGCCGATCCGTTTTGGTGAAACAAGCCTCAAAATTTTTGATGGCCACGCGCAAGCGGCGAACGCCGACGCGCATGTCGTGAACGGCTTCGACATTTCCGGCCGTTGCGTTTGTTTCGTGTTGAAGTATTGCTTGTTGAATTTCCAGGACCAATCCACGGGCAAAACTCGCTGTGGATTCCGGTTGGGGCGGAACCTCGCTCGTTTCCATACGCTTTTCTCCGAATTGGGATCAAGACTGAAAAGATTCTAAATGCCATAGTTTGTAGCCACAAGCCTACTGGTCCGGCTTCGAGGTTAATTCTTTGTTCAGTTCTGCAGGCTACAGAATTTGCTTGCGCGGTGAATGGCGGCATGCAAAGACTGAACATCTGCTGCCAACCTGTGAGGTTGCCTGAAACTAAAAAAATTTTCTGAAAAACTGGAAGAACCTTCCGATTGTGCGTTTTTTATCAGTGCCAGCATGATCTGCTGGTGTTGAGCAAGGATGTGGCGGTCCGATGCCGGTATTAACTACCCCCGCTGCTACCTCTCGATTAGCTCTTTGGCACGAAAGGGCCGATTGTACCCAGTGAGCAATCGGCCTTTTCGCTGCCCAAAACAGTTTTTGTCCTCACCCCACAAAAGCTTTCCCGTCAGAGAATTCCCGGCTCAGATCAACCGTAAGAACCTTGCGCAACCCCGTTTAGCGAGCATAGCCATTTGCTTGACCGGGGTAAGAGAGTGGAGTACAACTGAGCCCGGTTGTAGACGTAACTCTAATGTTGAGCGCTGCCAGTAAGCTTCAACCTTAGCGATTTTGATTCAAGCTGGGTTTCGGTTTATTACGGGATATGAGCGTGCATCGCATTCCACGTTATTGTTCGTTAGACGGATTCACCGAGTTGAGTTCTTCGCTCGAAGGAATCGTTTTGCGTTCGCTCGCTCCCTTTGACACAGTCTGCGCCCGCACACTAAACACCAACTACTACATTTTCATTCTGGAACCGGAAACCGGAAAAGCGCTGGTACAAGGCGGGCGTTATTTTGAAGAACCTATCGAAGCGACTGTCAGCGGTTCCACGTTTGGCGGGTGCATGCTGAAAATGGGCTGGCTGGGAATCGGGTTCAGAATCGAATTCTATTCCGGCGGCCATCGCATTGTGACTTCGCCGGTTCAAAACATCTGCATCGAACGCGGCGACAATTGATTCTTACCCTTTTCGCCGCAACCACCACAATACCAGCAACGCCGTCGTTCCCCCCGCAATATCCACGAAACTATCATTGATCGAAGCCGTGCGAGTAGACACGAATGACTGATGGTATTCGTCAGACAACGCGTACACCGCAATGATCAGCCAGGAATAAATTGCCCAACTCCATTTCCATCGAATTGAGCTGCCGGATCGAAAGGCGCGAAAGAGCAACAACGCCAAAAATCCATATTCGGTAAAGTGCGCGGCTTTGCGAATTGCAAAATGAATCGGGTGAAACTGTTCGACAGTCAAGCTGGGAACAATCCAGTGCGCAATGTTGTACAGCAGCGAACCGGTGTTTTCGCCGGAAAACGAATCGGTCGAAAAATAGAAAATGGCTGCCAACCAGAGAATGGGAGGCAGCCAGTAAGCCAGTTTCGATTGCAGATTGCGGATTGCGGATTGCGGATTGTTTACTTGGGAACTCAAACTCATGATCGGAAACATCTGAATTCCGCAGTCTGCAATCGAACTCCGCAATTCTTAGAGGGCTTCAGCGCCGCTGACGACTTCGATAATTTCGCGCGTGATTTTTGCCTGACGCACGCGGTTCATCACCAGCGTCAGTTTATCAATCACGTCGGAAGCGTTTTTCGAAGCCGAATCCATGGCCGTCATTCGCGCGCCAAGTTCCGAAGCCACCGATTCCAGCAAGGCGTGGTAAATCTGATTTTCAACCAGCTTCGGCAATAGTTCGCTGTAAATCACCTGCGACGGTTGTTCGTATAGATAATCAACCAGCGTTTCTGTCTGCCCGGCTTCGACTTCATCGCGGCCAATCGGCAGCAACTGCTCTACGACGGGGCGCTGAGAAAGCGCGGATTTGAATTCGTTGTACAGCAGATAAACGCGGTCCACCCGCT